>NZ_JBSFJU010000066.1:0-44931 GCF_053598215.1 Kitasatospora sp. NPDC001175
GGGCGACGTCGTGGGTGAGCACCACCCGCGAACCCTGGCCGATCCGGGACAGGACGGTCAGCAGGACGTTCCGCTGCCTCCGACACGGCGGCACCCGGTGCGCCGATCCGCCCGAGCGATCCCAGGGGCTCCGGCGGTTACCTCGGCCGGACCTCCTCGGGTTATGACGGCCGCCCGCCGAACTGCCAGTTGTGCACCTCGATCTCGGCGTACCGATCCGGAGTCAGGATGGCGCGTGCCGTTTCCTGGTCCGACGCCCGGACGAACACCGCCGTGCCCAGCCAGGTGGTGCCGTCGTCGGACAGCAGCGGCCCGTAGGCGATCAGCTCGTCCCGGTCGGGCGGCACGGCGAGGTCGGCGGCCCGTCCCGAACCGAGGCCGAGCACCAGGTACCGGTTGCCGCCGGTTCGGCCACCGGGGAAGTCCCACATGGTGCGCCCCAGTAGGTTGCGCCACCGCCGCAGCAGCACGTCCCGGTACACGCCGGCCTGGTAGCCGGGCTCGTCGAAGGCGAACGCGCGGGCGGCGGCGGGATCGGGCAGGTCGACGATGTGCACGCTTCCGGTGGGTGTGTCGCCGTCGTCGGCGAGGGTCGGTCCCCGGGCGATCATCTCCTTCGCGTACCGGTCCATATAGGACCAGTGCTCCTCCAGTAGCTCGTCGCGCAGCGGCAGGGAGCCGGGCCGGTCGCGGTGGTAGCAGAGGAATTCCATACCTGAGGATCTCTCCAGGGAGGCCCCCAGGTCGAGCGGGTTTCACGGCGACGGCTGCTCGGCAGCCTCGTCCAGGAGCGCACGTGCCGACTCCGCGTAGTGGGCGTGCTTGGAGCCGCGCGGGCGGTTCGTCGACCGGGCACTTGACGACCCGCCCGGTCATCCGGTGGATCTCGACCTTGCGCCGCAGTTCCAGGAAGAGGAAGTACCTGCTCAGCACCTTCGAGCGGGCCGCGGATCCCTCGAACCGGCTGGCAATGCTTCAGGAATGCCGAAGCTGCGCACGGGCGACCAGAGCACCCGAAGGGGGAGGAAGTCCCCGGCCGCGGCGCTGGGCACCCAGTGGGGCTCAGGAGTGCTCGCGGGATGTCGCAGAATCAGGCTGGGACGGCGGACTCGCCCTGCTCCAGGGCTACCGGGATGCCGTCTCCCGCCGCCCGGGCCAGCCGGTCGTGCAGTGCCTGCGAGGCTGCCCCCTGCGCGGTGGAGACCACCTGGATGCCGGAGGCGTCTGTGACGGGTGAGTAGGTGTAGAGCGGGAAGCCGAGCACCGTGGGCCCGAGCGCGCTGATCCGCCTGATCGCGCCGTCCAACGTTTGCCGGGAGTACCGGCACCGGTAGAGGTCGAGCCGGTTGAGGTCGATCTTCGGGTCGGCCTTCTTGGCGGCAGCCGCCAGCGCCCGGCCCCGGGTCAGGTCCGTGACGCACAGGGCGACGCGCCCCACCGGGTAGTCGGTGATCAGCGAGCCCCACACGTCCACGAAGGCGCTACGCCCCTGCGCGCCGACCGCCTGGGACAGCTCCTCGGCCTCGGGGGTGTTCGCCGGTGTCCCTTGGTAGCCGGTCGGCGGCGTGGTGGGTTGTGAGTGCTGCCACTGCGCCTGCGTCGGGCACGGGCGCACGCCCGCGCTCTGCGGGGACTGCTGCTGCCTGGCCGCCGTCGAACTTCCGCACCCCGTAAGGGCGGTGGCGGCAAGTATGAGGACGGTGACACGGAGAGGCCGGGGCATGTCGACTCCAGGGACTATTGGTTCCGGTGTGCGATCGTCCCTGTGACGTGCCTGCACGCAGGGCGGTTCCCTCAGCACCGTCCAGGGCGAGAACAGGCCGGACCGTACTCCGAGTTGCTCCCGTCACCTGTGTCGGATTGTTGACGATCCACCCGTCGGCCGGTCGGCAGCGAGGTCGCCTCGGCCGGGCGAGGGTCGCCGCCCACCGGACAGCGCCTGAGTCTCCCGCGTCCGACGAGGCGACGCCGGAGGAGCGGGCACTCAGAGACGAGCCGGCACTCCGCGGAAAAGGCTTCGTCTCCGCTGGCGGCACGGTCACGTGGGCCACGCGAGAGGGCCGTGGGCTCAGCGCATCGCCGGGGCGATCCAGCAGAAGTACTCGATCGCCGTGCCGAGCAGCAGACCGCAGCAGTGCAGTGCGAAGAGCGCGGCCCGGTTCCCCCGGCGCACCGCCGGCGACAGCAGCATCAGGGCCGGGAGGGCCAGGCCC
The DNA here is from genome assembly GCF_053598215.1 of Kitasatospora sp. NPDC001175. Taxonomy (NCBI): domain Bacteria; kingdom Bacillati; phylum Actinomycetota; class Actinomycetes; order Kitasatosporales; family Streptomycetaceae; genus Kitasatospora; species Kitasatospora sp. NPDC001175. The sequence goes on from NZ_JBSFJU010000066.1 coordinate 2,214, forward strand.
AGCGCCGGGCCCGAGACGAGCAGCAGTGCCAGCAGGACCACCGCACCCACGGTTCCGCCGGAGGCGAGCCCCATCACACCGGCCACCAGGCCGCCGCCCAGGATCATCGTGAGCATCGGGGTGGCGGCGAGCAGCTGCAGCAGCCCCAACAGCACCCAAGGCCAAGTCAGTTCGTCACCCTGACGGGCCCGGGACGGCTCGTTGGCGTAGGTGTCCGCCATGCTGCTCACTTCCTCGCAGACGTGTCTCGCTGTGCTTGCCGATCCATTCTCGAGATCACGCGAGGCTGCGGCCTGAGTACCCGTACTCAAAGGAACCTGGGCACACTTGGCGGGTAGCCACCCCAACTCCCGAATCCCGTACCGCCCGCGCCGACTCACCGGCCGGGGTTGTGCACAGCTGCGCCGGCACGATGCCCCGGCAGCCATGGACCGGCTGTGTCCGAGCACCGCCGGTCGGGCAGTAGCCGCGGTGGCCCGGCAGATGGAGCCCCGCCAGGGGCCGGAGCCCCGCGCGTCGGGAGCGCCGTCGCGCGATGCGTGAGCACGTCGTCGCCCGCCGCGCCGGCCGCGCCTGCTCCGCCGCCTCGGTGTTCAACGGATTCCGTTGGACACCGCCTGCCGTGCGGCCATCGCCAGACCGTCCGTCCATGGTTCTCCGTGGCCCGGCAGGACAAGATCGATATCGTGCTCAGCGATCTTGTCCAGTGAGGCCAGCGCGGACCGGCTGTCCTGGGTGAAGGCCCGGCAGATGACGCACGGTCCGATCCGTCCGGCGACCGCGTCGTGGGTGACCAGGGCGTCGCCGGTGAAGGCGATGGAGGCGTCCGGAAAGAGGTAGCTGGTGCTGCCGTGCGTGTGGCCCGGGGTGAGTACGGCCAACGGGCTTCCGGGGACGGTGAGTTGGCAATCGTCCGAGAAGGTGCGAAGTTCCCGGACGGCCGGCGTGCGCAGCGCGCCGCCGCGAGCCAGGTGCAGTGGTGCCCGCAGGCCGCTCGGGCGGCGGACCGCGTAGCCGAGCAGCGACCGCTCCGGATGCCAGACTTTGTTGAGCTGCCGCGGTTCCGCGAGGATCGGTGCGTCGGACTCGTGTACCCACACCTCGGCGCCGGAGGCAGCGCGGACCCGCTCGGCGAGGCCCACGTGGTCGGGGTGGCCATGGGTGATCAGTACTGCCGCGATGTCGGTGACCGGTCGGCCGAGGTCGCGCAGCGTGCCGAGGAGGCCGTCCCAGTGCGCGGGCAGTCCGGCGTCGACCAGTACCAGGGCCGGCCCGGTGTCGACGAGGTAGAAGTTGACCAGGTGGTCGCCCAGCCGGTGGACGGTGGGCGTCGAGGTGGAGGGAGCAGCCATCGGGATCACCGGCCCAGCTCGATGGTGGTGCCGGGAAGGGCCGCGACCCGCTCGGCGCCGAGCAGCCCTGCCGCCGTCCAGGCGCCGGGTGGTGGGCCGTCGAGCAGCCTGGAGGCGGTCTCGGCGGCCAGCGCTGCGGTGAAAGCGAAGCCTTCGCCCGTGCTCAGCTCGGTGACGTGCAACTGCCCGTCTGCGTCGGCGAGTTCAGCGTAGCCGTGGGAGCGGTGCTCCGTCTCGCCGCTGCCGCGCGGCACGGCGTACGCGGTGACGTCGGGCGCGCCGCTGGCCTGCCGTGCCGCCTCCAGATCGCCCGTCGGCACCGGGATCACCGCACGCGTCATGCCGCCGAAGGTGAGCGTGGTGGCGCCCGCTCCGCCGTCCGGGGCGGCTTCCGGCGGTGGACCTCGCGCATCCAGCAAGTGCTCACCGAAGCCAAGGAAACAGGTGAACTCGACGCCGCTCTCGACGTGGAGGCGGCCGCGCTGTTCATCCTCAGCGCCTGGGAGGGCACGCTGATCGCGGCCCGGGCCGACAAGTCCTCCGCACCCCTCGACGCCTTCTTCCGCATGGTCTTCGACGTCGTCCTGCGCTGATCGCGGCTACCCGCAGGAGGCCCGCCGGCCCCACTCACCCTTGCGCTGGCCGCACGCGCGGACGCCCGCCCGATACCGCTTCCGCCGCCGGTGACCAGCGCTGGCGTGCCTGCGAACTGCCGGGGCGTGGCTGTCTTCTCTCTTGTTGCTGCGTTTTCGTGGAGTGGTGGGAAGAATGCGGCGTACCGATGACGGCTCGGCGTCCGGAGCCGCCATCGGTACGTCTGACGGCCCGGCGTTCGCAGCCGCCGGGCGTGTCGTGCGTCAGCGGCGGCGCAGGCGCTTGTCGGTGATGGGCGGGGTGGGGTCGATGTGTGCTTGCGCTCGAAGACAAACACAGCCGTCGGCCGAGGTGGGAGGCATGCTTCGACAGGGGGTCCAGCTAGGCCCCCTTCGCGGTGGTCCGCGGCGGGGTCCCCGGATTTACCGTGGTGCCATGGGTCAGGAGCCGAATGCGGAGTTGCAGCAATTCCTGCGCTCCCGCCGCGCGAAGATCGCCCCCGAGGGGGGTGGGCCTGCCGCCGCACTTGCCGCTGCCGCTGGCGTCAGCGCCGGAACATCCCGGTCAGGACGCTCCACCAGCTGCGGCGCTGGCGAGGGACGGCGGCTGGAACGGGAGGTTCCGGCGCTGACGGCTGGGCGGTGGGTGGCGCGGGCGGCGTCGCCGACTTGGTCGACGCGGTCGGCTGGGTGGGCTGGGTCGGCGCGGTGGTGGGCGCAGTTGTGGGTGCGGTGAGTCCGTCGGCCGTAGCCTCCCCGTCGGCCGTCCGCGGGGTGAAGCGCACTGGCAGGCCGACCAGGTGGCGGGACAGCCAGGCCGATGTCCAGGTCAACTCATCTTCAAAAACGCCCAGTTGGAGGTCGGGCAGGCGGGTGAGCAGGATGTCGATGCCAGTCTCCGCGATGGCCCGGCCGATGTCCTGGCCGGGGCACTCGTGCGGGCCGCTGCCGAAGGACAGGTGCGAGCGGTTGCCGGAGAGTGGTTTCGACAGGTCGGGGCGGACGGCCGGATCGACGTTGCCGGCCGCGAGACCGAGCAGGAGCATGTCGCCGGCCTTGATCTGGCGACCGCCGAGTTCGGTGTCGCCGGTCGCCCAGCGGCCCGCTACCAGGACCATCGGCGGGGAGTCCCAGAGGACCTGGTCCAGGGCGTCGGGCAGCGTCATGTGGCCGCCGGACAGGTGGGCGCGGAACCGCCGGTCGGTGAGGACGAGCTTCAGGGTGTCCGCGATCAGGTTGACGGTCGTCTCGTTCGCGGCGAGCAGCACCACCCGCAGGTGCTCCAGCACCTCGTCGTCGGTGAGCCCGGCATCGTGCTGCATCAGCCATGTCACGAGGTCGGGTCCAGGTGCCGCCCGCTTGCGGTCCATCATCCGGCGGAGCGTCTCCACCACGTAGTCGTTGCTCGCGATGGCCGTCTCGGTACCCTTCATCAGGTCCCGGGTGGCATCGACCAGCCGTGGCCCGTACTCCTCGGGCATCCCGAGGAGTTGCGTCATGACCAGCATCGGCAGGTGCTCGGCGAACTGGGCCACCAGATCGGCCTGGCCGGTCGGGCCGAAGTCCTGGATCAGCTGGTCGGCGAAGCGGGTGACGTAGCGGCGGACCCCGCGCCGGTCGAAGCGGTTCAGACTGTCGGTGACCGCGCCGCGCAGGCGCTTGTGCTCCTCGCCGTCAGCGAAGACGCACATCGGCTGCCAGGCGATCACCGGCATCAGCGGGGAGTCCGGTGTGACCAGCCCGTTCCGGAACGCAGTCCAGCGGCGGGAGTCCCTGGAGAACCGGGAGGGCGTGCGCATGGCGGCGAGGTTCGCCGCGTGGCCGAGGACCAGCCACGCCGGGAGGTCGCCGTGGAGTAACACGGGTGCCACCTCGCCGTGTTCCGCGCGCAGTTTCTCGTACAGGCCAGCCGGGTCGGCCTCGGCCTCCGGTCCGTAGAGGCGCCGCAGGCCGTTGGTGCCGAGCTGGTGGGCGGGGCACCCGGGCGGCGGGGTGGGGGAGGCGTCGGCAGGGAACGGGGTGGTCACGGTATCTCCGGAGTCAGCACGGGAGGGTCATCGGGAAATGCAGTCATCGAGGGGAGTGAACGGGCCGTCGTCACGCGGCAGTTGGCAGGGGGCCGACGGGGCGAGCGTCTTTGGTGCGCCGACCGGGAGACGGACAGGTGGCCGACGGGCGGCGGCCAGGGGCGGAGTGCGGTCACCGCACGGCCGGGGCCGCGAGGTTGTACAGGTAGCGCAGCAGAGCCAGCAGGACGTCCCGGCTGGATTCGCGTGTCCGGGCGTCGCACGCGACGATCGGTACCTCGGGCGGCAGGTCCAGGGCGGTCCGCAGCTCCTCGGTCGGGTAGGTCGGGGACTCGGGGAAGGCGTTGGTCGCGATGACGAACGGCACGCCGCGGTCCTCCAACCGCCCGATCACGTCGAAGCTGACCTCTAGCCGGCGGGTGTCGACCAGCACCACCGCGCCGAGGGCTCCCTCGAACAGGCCGTTCCAGAGGAACCAGAACCGCTCCTGCCCCGGGGTGCCGAACACGTAGAGGACCAGTTCGTCGCTGATGCTGATCCGGCCGAAGTCCATCGCGACCGTGGTGGAGGTCTTGCGCTCGACCCCGGCGGTGTCGTCGATGCCCGCCCCGGCCTGAGTCATGGTCTCCTCGGTGGTCAGTGGGCGGATCTCGCTCACCGAGCCGACCAGGGTCGTCTTGCCGACGCCGAAGCCGCCCACGATCACCACCTTGACGGCGGTGCTGGCCGAGGCCGGGAGCAGGTCCGAGCTCTGCGGCCCCACTACGGTGTCAGAGCTTCTGAAGTCCATGGATCACCGCCTCCAACAAGGCACGGTCGGGAAGGGACGCCTTCGGGATGGGGGCGCGGGCCTCGATCCGTCCCTCGACGAGAAGGTCCGCCAGCAGCACGGTGACCACGCTCGCCGGCAGTCGCAGATAGGCGGAGATCTCGGCCACGGACAGTGGCGAGCCGCAGATGCGCAGGATCGCCGCGTGCTCCGGCTGCATCATGGGCGTCGGTTCGGAACGGGAAACGACCAGTGTGACCAGGTCGAACGTGGTGTGCTCGGGCAGACCGCTGCGGCCGCGCGTGATCACATAGAGCCGCTCGGGGTTGCCTTCGTCCCAGTCCCGGCCGGCTGTGCTCATGTGCTCGCCTCCCCTCCGGGCCCGGGCCGTTGCGGCCCCGTCCGCTGGGAGGCCACTTTGCGTGACGCGCGCCTTCCGACGACTCCCGCCGAGCCTGCGACCAGGGGGAGCTCCGTGCCGCGCCCGCTCATGCGACCTGACCGCCGTTGCGCGGAGGTGTGCTGAGGTGCTCGCCGATCCGTGCGACCAGGTCCCGCATCCGCTGGCCCACCAGCCCGGCGTCGACGCCCTCCTCGGCCAGCACCGCGAGGTAGGCCCGGGAGCCGGCCGCCATCAGGTAGAAGAAGCCGCCGCCCACCTCGATCACCACCAGTCGCATCCGGCCGTCGCCTTGCGGGAACTCGTGTCCCACAGCGGTGGCCAGACTCTGCAGGCCGGCGCAGGCGGCGGCGAGGCGGTCGGCGGTGTCGGGGTCGGTGCCGTACTGGGCCATCCGCAGTCCGTCGGCGGAGAGCACAACGATGTGGCGGGTGTGCGGGACGCCGTCCGCCAACTCCTTGAGCATCCAGTCCATGTTGGTCCGCTGCTGAATCACTGCTCGCCCTTCCCTGCCGACTCTTCATTGGTGTGGCCGGCCGAACCGGTGGACGGCGCATGGCCGTTCACCCCCTCGTGGAAGGCGGCCAGCCACATTCCGGGCTGTACCGGCTCCTGGGCCGGCTCGGGGACCCTGGCGGCCTCGGGAGTACCCGTCCACGGGGCCGCGGCGCGGCGGCGGCGCTGCGGCAGACCGTTCGGGGTCCGCTCGCCGACCACCGGAAACCCGCCGTCCGCCGGGCCCGAACCCGCGAGGGATTCCAGGGAGGAGCCGAACGACGGCTCCGGATAAGAAGGTTGTGCCGTCATCGACCCGCGGCGCCGCGGCCCGGCCGCCGGCCGGGTACGGGCGGGCGGGATCGGACGGGGGCCGGAGGCGACGCCGATGCCGTGTGCCCGGGCGGTGGCGGGTGCCGTGGTGATGAGCTCCTGCGGCACGATCAGGACGGCGCGTACACCGCCGTAGGCGGAGGGCCGCAACGAGACCTGGAACCCGTACGCCTGCGCGAGGCGGCCGACCACGGCCAGGCCGAGCCTGGGGGTCTCGCCGAGGTCGTTGAGGTCGATTCCGGACTGCGCCTCCCTGAGCATCCGCTCGGCGCGGGCGCGGCCCTCCTCGCTCAGGCTGAGGCCGCCGTCCTCGATCTCGATCGCTATGCCGGTCTGCACCTCGACGGCGGTCAGATGCACTCTGGTCTGCGGCGGGGAGTACCGGGTGGCATTGTCCAGCAGCTCGGCGACCGCGTGGATGAGCGGCTCGACGGCCGGTCCGACCACGGCTACCTCGGACACCGGGTGCAGGTCCACCCGCTGGTAGTCCAGGATGCGCGAGATGCCGCCGCGGAGCACGCTGTACAGCGGCACCGACCTGCGCCACTGCCGGCCGGGGCGGGCGCCGCCGAGGACGGCGATGCTGTCCGCGAGGCGGCCGATCAGCGCGTTGCCGTGGTCCAGGCGCAGCAGGTCGTCGAAGACAGCCGGGTCGTTGCCGTGCCGGTCCTCCATCTCGCGCAGGTCCTGGGCCTGCCGGTGGACGATCGCCTGCACGCGGCGGGCGATGTTGACGAACGCCCGCTGGGTGGACTCCCGCATGCCCTCCTCGTTGTCGACGGCCTCCAGGACGGTGCGCAGCACGTACTGCAGGGCGGCCTGGAAGTCCTGGTCCGCGCCGGGGTCGTGGGACTCGTAGGCCTTCAGCAGGTCCTCGCGGAACTCGCCGCGCTGCAGCCGGGCGACCGCCTCGGGCAGAGCGGACTTCGCCAGCTCGACCGTCTCGGCCTCCTGCCGGGCCAGCCGACGGCGCAGCTCGTCCTCCCGCTGGGCGTACCGCTCGCGCAGGATCGCCACCGCACGTCCCCGGCGCGCCGCCTCGGCGGCCACCACGGCCACCGCCGCGGTGCCTGCCACCCCGCACCACACGACTCCCGCGCGGGCGCCGGCGGGGACCACCGACACCGCCAGGAGAGCGGCGGCGGCCGTCACGACCGTGGGCAGGAGCCACACGAGTACGGGAGCGGAGAACCGGCTTCCGGGGGACGATCCAGCACGAAGCATCAGCATCCTCAAACGATCGAAAGGCTACGGGGGGAAGGACGGCGGCGGCCGACTCCGGAGGCGTGGGGCAGCGTTCGGCGTTCGGCGTGCGGCCCGATGCCCACGCCGATCCGCGGGACCTGGTGCGACGGCGGTGCGGCGGGCTGGGCCGGAAGTAGCATAGCCGGGTTCATGACATGTCTGGCACAAACCCAAAAACGCTGCCACACAACCGATTTGATGCCTCTAGCCGGACATGCCACGTATGTCGCATGGCGGTGGGAGGTGTCCAGACAAGGCTCTTGCTCCATCGGTCGGGCCTGGTGCTGGCACCAGGCTTGCCCAATCGGGGGCGTTCCACCGGCGCCCGGGGTCGGATTCGCCCAAGAGGCGGGTTGCTTCGGGAAACGACTGCGCAGTCAACGGTGTCCGTGCTATGGCGCAGGGACCATCTGCCCGGCAGTGGGCCGCGCAGATGGCTCGGGCCGTTGTGGAGGATCGAGGCCGACGGGTGATCGCCCACCGGCAAAATGCTCGCGAAGGCGCGTCACATGCGAACCAGGCACTGTGTGAGAAAACATGTCTGGAGGACATCGCTTTCGGGCACACCCCAGCCGGCGGTCGATGGTTCAGGCTGCCCTGATCGGGCATTGGTTGATCACTGCGGAGCGGGCAGGTGCGGTGCGCTCCGCGGGCGGAGAGCACCGCGCGGGGTGGTCAACCGGCCTTGGAGCAGCGGGAGTCGAGGCCGGCCCTAGTCATTCCCGGTGCCGGCGAAGGCGCTGCCCCGGGCGCGGTGATGGCTGAGAAGCCGTTGCCGCGGCATCGCTCGGACCGGCATCGGCGGCCGACCGGGGAGATTTCCTCGCAACCTGGTCGTACACCATCTGGTTGCCATAAAGTTGCTGCGGATCAAAAGGATTGAGTGTCCGTCACAGGAACCCGTGTCGTCCGGAGTCCGTGCGATGACGGGTGTGGGGCAGGTTCGTGCGGGGGAGGGAACGATGGCCTGGATCGGGGCGCAGGGGCGTGGGCCCGAGCTGGCGCGGCTGAGTGGTGTGGTCGACAGAGCCCGCGCCGGCCGGCCGACCACCGTGTTGATCCAGGGGGAGCCGGGGAGCGGGAAGTCGGAGGCGGTGGCGGCACTGGCCGCGCTCGCCGCCGACGCGGGGTTCCAGGTGGCCGTCGCCAACGCGCGGAGCCTGCCCGACGTGCCGTTCGCGGCCGCCGACCAGGTGCTCGCCCGGCTGTCGCCGGCGGGCACGCGGGTGGCGGACCGCGCGTCCTCGCCCTCGACGGAGGTGCTGCGCGATCTCGTCGAACTGGTCCGTGCGCAGGCCCGCCGTGCGCCGGTGGCCGTCTGCCTGGACGACGCCGCCTGTCTCGAACCGTGGTCGCTGCGCTGGCTGTCGGAGCTGTCGGCGTCCGCGTTCCCGCACCGGCTGGTGGTCGCGTTGTCCGCCGGGCACTTCGGAGGCGGCGGCGAGCCCGAGTTGACGACCGGACTCGCCGCGCTTGCCGAACACATCACCCTCACCGGTCTGCCGGCGGCCGCACTCGCCGACTTCGCGGCCGCCCGCTGCGGGGTCCGGCTCGACGAGGACGCCGCGGCGGCCTGCTACGAGCTGACCGGTGGCAACCCCGGTCTGCTACAGGCCCTGCTGTCCGAGCACAGCGGTGCTGCTCCCAGCGCCGAGAAGCTGCGGGCCGGCACCGGTTCGAGGGCGCTCCCCGGTATCGAGCGCTGGCTGGGCGGCATCGGTGAACCGGCGCTCGCGCTGGCGCGGGCGGTCGCCGTACTCGGTGTCGACGCGGAGATCGCGCAGGCCGCGGAACTCGCGCGGCTGACCGTGGGGGAGGCCCTGACCGCGGTCGACGAGCTGGTCGACCGGTGCCTGCTGGCCAACCGCACGCCGCTGGCGTTCTGCCACCCGCTGCTCGGCTCGATGGTCATCGGTGCGGTACCGGTCGGCACGCGGGCCGCCCTGCACCTGCGGGCGGCCGAGATCCTGCGCGACGGGCACTTCGACGTGACCGGGGTGGCGCGGCAGCTGGTCGCGGCCGGTCCGCTCGGCCAGGAATGGACGGTACGGCCGCTGCGGATCGCGGCCCGCAGGCTGGCACAGGAGGGCAGGGCCGAGGACGCCGCCCGGCACCTGCGCGGTCTGCTGCGGGAGCAGTTGGGGCCGCAGGTCAGGGCGGCCGTGCGGTGCGAGCTCGCCGCACTGGACGCATTCGTCGATCCGGAGCTCACGGTGCGCCAGCTGGACGCGGCGCGGCAGGAGGCCGAGGACCCCTTTGCCATGGTGGACCACACGCTGGCCCTCGCCGGTCTGCTGACCGAGTGCGGGCGGCCCGCGGACGCCGTGGCGGTCCTCGACGACACGGCCGAGCGGCTCGGCCCGGCCTCGGCCGCGTACGTCTGGCGGCTGCGGCTGCACAAGGCGCTCAGCTGGCGAGGTGGTCCCGCCTGGCTGGTCAGGTCCGGCGAGGGGCTGGACGACCTGGCCGCAGAGGCTCCGGAACCAGGCGGCGGTTGTTGGGAACTGGCCGCACTGCGAGCCGCCGAGGCGGTCGACGCCGGAGCGGACAGGGGGGCGGCCGTGCGCCATGCCCGGCAGGCGCTGGCCGGTGGCAGCGACAGTCTGGGCAGGGGCCTGTGGCACGGCTGCGGCGCGCTGATCCGGGCCGACGAGTTGACCGAGGCATGGACGCACTGCAGCCGGACCCGGCTGGCCGGCGGGGTACCGCCCGGGCGGTGGGACCACGTCGCCGCCGAGCTGCTGCGCGCCGCGATCCGCCGGGTCCGCGGTGACCTGGGCGGTGTGGCCGAGGCGCTGACGCCCATGGCGGACCGGCTCTGCGGGCTGGTGCCCACGGGCCACCGGCTGGCCGCGCTGGCCGTGTCGGCCCTGGTCGAGGCGCGCGCCCTGATGGGCGACACCGACACCGCCCGCACCCTGCTCACCGGCTGCGGCCTGGACCGGGAACTGCCGCCGTGGCAGGACACCCCGGCCGTACTCGCCGCGCGTGCCGCCCTGTGGGAGCAGACCGGCGAACCACTGCGCGCGGTCGAGGACTACCTGGCCGCCGGCCGGCTGCTGACCGACTGCCAGGTGCGGAACCCGGCCGTGCTGCCGTGGCGGTCGCGCGCCGCGCAGCTGCTCGTCGCGGCGGGTGAGGTGGCCGAGGCGGCCAGGCTGGCCGGCGCCGAGCTGGAGGACGCACGCCGGTGGGGAACACCGCGCACGATCGGGGCCGCCGAACACGCGGTCGCCATGACCGAGACCGGCACGCGCCGCATCAGCCTGCTCTCCGGGGCCGTCGGCACACTGACCCGTTCACCGGCCAGACTGGAGCTGGCGACCGCCCGGTTCGACCTGGCCACCGCGCTGAGCGTGGCCGGCCGGCCGCACGAGGCGCACACCGAGCTCGTCGCCGCGCTGTCCACGGCCTGGTCCTGCTCCGCCCGGCCGCTGGTGAGCCGGATCACCGCGGCGCAGCAGGCGAGCTTCCCGGTGGACACCGACGAACCGCCGAATCCGGCGTTGATCGGCCTGACCCCGCAGGAACTGAAGATCCTCTGCCTCGCCCGGGACGGCCACACCAACCGGGCCATCGCCGGGAAGCTGTTCGTCACCGTGCGGACGGTGGAGTTCCACCTCTCCGGCGCCTACCGCAAACTCGGCATCTCCGGACGCCAGCAACTCGCCGAGATCATCCCGGCGAGGACGACGGCGGACACGGTGAGAGCGCTGCCGGTGGACGGGTAGCACCACGCACCTCAGGCCATCCCGTCCGCCCACTGCGCGCCGAGCCGGACCCACTCGGGAGGGCCGGCGGCGGACCCGGAGACCACGTACCGCTGGAAGCTGCCGGTCGCCGAGACGCCGTGTAGCGATTCGACGGTGTTCGCCGCCAGGTGGCACAGCAGCCCCCGGTCCGCCGGCCCCAGCCCGAGGCGGCCCAGGTGGACGTACAGGTAGTTCACCACCAGCCGGAAGGAGGCGAACCAGTGGTCGCTCCACAGGAAGTCCGCGTGGCCGTGGCCGCTCTGCAGGAGTTGGTGGAACTCGCTGACCTGCTGGGTCGGCATCCGCGGCGCCCGGCCGGCCCCGCGCAGCGACACCTCGCCCGAGGCCAGCAGCGGGTACGCGATCCGCTGGTACCGGCGCACCACCTCGCCCCACTCCCGGACGAACGGTGGCTCACCCCCGCCGCCGGCCAACGCGGACTCCACCGCGCGCAGGCGCCTCGACAGGGCGTCCGCCTGGCGACGGTAGCGCTCGTCGAAGGTCGCCCGGTACCCGGTCGGGTCCCGCGTGCGCGACAGGAAGGCGTCGGCATGCGACCGCAGGGACAGGATGCCGCGTTCGATCGGTGCGCCACCCGCCTCGAACGGGATGGCGGCGACCGCCGTGGTGGTCCACATCAGGTCCAGCGCCAGCGTCGGCAACGCGCCGCCGGAGGACAGGTGGTCGTACATCCGGAACACCAGGTCGGTGGTGTCGCTGAGGAAGCCGGCGAGCAGTTCGCTGGCCCGCATCGACCCGAGTACCTGCAACCGGTGGTCGTAAGGCTGTTCGAGTACGACGTTGTCGGGCAGCCAGGGGTGCAGCGGCCCGGTCTCCATCTCCAGCTCCGCCAACCGCTGGTGCACCGGGGCCAGCGCGGCCTCGTCCGGCCCGGCCGTCGAGGGGTGGGCGCGCAAGTACTCGGAGACCAGCGCGATGACCGTCGGCCGCACCTCGGCGTCCCAACTCCAATCGGACGTGAGGAAGTTCAATCGCAGGTGCGGACCGCGCCGCCAGTGCCGACCGAACCAGGCGCCGCCGACCGAGCCGCGCACGGCCTCGAAGGCAGGCCGGACGGCGTGCCGGACGAGCGCGGACTCGGCACTCCCGTCATGGTGGTGGACGTGGATGCTGTGCCAGCGGACGGCCGAGTCGCTCATGACGCCGTCAACGCCTCGGGCAGTTCCGCGAGGATGCGGCCGACCAAGAAGCGCAGCTGGTTCTCCTGCCACAGGGTCAGTCCTAGCCGGTTGTTGACCAGGTGCGCGCAGCGGAGCAGTACCAGACTGGTGGCCGGGTGGGTGGTGGCGGCCAGGTCGAGCGGGCCGGCCAATGGGGAGGCGGCCCACTCGGTGGCGAAACCGCCCCGGTCCTCCAGGCCGTGCAGTTCGTCCCGCAGCCGGCGTACCGACGCCAGCCAGTACGCTCGCTGGTCCGTGCCGTCCGGTCGGGCCGCCATCCGCCAGGTGTCCAGTGCCCGTTCCCGGAGCCGCTCGCGCTGGGCCCGGTAGCGGGCCACCGTCTCCGGGGCCTCGGGGCCGCTGCCGAACGGCAGCGGCGGGCCGCCATGGCGCCGCCACTGGTCGCGTACCTCCTCGCTCAGCGCGAACACTCCCACGACCAGGTCGAAGGCCAGCAGGGCGCGCTGCTCCAGCGTCGCCCCGGCGGCCACCACCGAGAGCGCCAGCCGGCTGGATTCGAAGAAGTGCCGCTCGATGGCGGCGATGGCCGGTCCGTACCCGTAGTCCGCGTGCTCGCGCTCGTAGGGGAGGAACTCCACCGTGTTGTTCGGCCGCACCACCTGGTCGTGGCCCGCCCGGCCCTCCAGACCGGCCAGGTCCGCGGCCACCTGGGCGAAGCGCGAGCGGTCCACGACGTCCCGGGCCGGGCGGCCTGCCAGGAACGCGCGGATCCGCGTCTCTGTGAGCCGCTCGACCTCGGCCCGGTCGGCGGCGAGGGCGGGCAGCAGCCGGAGCCGGACGTGCGGGCCGCCCTCCCAGTACCGCAGGAAGAAGTACCGCTGCACCAGGCCGTCGGCGAGGAGCGCCCCGGCCAGCGGCCGGACGCAGTCGGCCAGCAGCCCGTCCTGGTCGGTGTCGTAGAAGACGTGCGCGCACACCCAGTCCGTAGCCCGCGCCGTGTCGGGTTCCAGCCGGTCGCTAGCGGTCGGCATCCTGTCCTCCGTTGATCTCGACGAGGTATTCGGTCACCCGGGATCCATGGGCCCCGTAGTGCGGTGCGTCGGCCGGGTCGGGCAGCGCCTCCTGGAGGAACAGCACCTGTTCCCCTCCGGCCAGCATCCGTTCGAAGAGGCCCACCAGTAGCAGGTTCGCGAAGTCGATGTGCAGCGGCTTGCGGGACTTGATCCGCCATACGCTGCCGCCGACCACCGAGGCGGGGTCGAGGGCCCGGACGAAGCAGCGGACGGGCATGCCGTGCTCGCGCAGCCAGGCGGCCAGCCGCAGCAGGTAGCGGCGGTCGCTCTCGCCCTTGCCGCGGACGGGCACCGCGCTCACCGGGAACACCCACTGGCGGCGGCTCACGGTGGTGCGGCCGATGACCACCGCAGGCTCGGCCCGCAGCTGGTCGACCCCGTCGAGCGAGGTGTCCCCGAACATCCGCCGGCCCGGGATGAGCAGGTTCGGCGTGGCGCCGAACGCCTGCATCACAAGCCGGATCGCGGGCGGCAACCACAGCTCCGCGATGAGGTTGGGGTGTACCGGGCGGACCTCGCTCCCGCGATCGCGCGAGTGCAGGGTGAGCAGCTCCAGGGCGGGATCGTGGCGCACCACGAGGTCGCCGATCGGAATGCGCCGGTCGGCCCCGCGCCGGCTGAGGCCCCCGGGGTAGTCGATCTCCTCCGCCACCGCCGAGAAGCGCAGACCGACATTGGCACCGTAATGGCGGCAGGTGTCGGCGACCAGCACACCGCCCGGCGGTGCTGCAGTGTCGACCTCCACGGCGACCCCGGCCTGGGCGAGCAGCCGGCGGATGCGGTCACGGCCGCGGCCGTGACCGGAGTTGACGGCGTTTATCACGAACCGGGGGTCGTCGGGCTCACCGTAGGGCTGCCCGTAGAAGGCCACCGAGTCCGGCGGTCGCATCCACACCGGCCAGCGGTCGGCCAACGCCGACAGCCGCTCGACGGACGGCCGCAGCACGCCGTCCTCCGTCAACGGCCCGCCCAGTGCCTCGGCGCACAACTGCGCCCGCAGCTCGGCGAGTTCACGGATCCTCGGCAGCCGGTGATCCTCCAGGGCCCGGTACCCGTGCGTGGCGATGGACAGCACGCCCGGCAGCTCGCCGTCCTCACGCAACCACTCCTGCACCGCCCGGTGGAAGGTGAGGAACGGCACCTCGGCGCCCGGGCCGATCTGCTCGGCGAACGCCTCGGCGAGCGCGACCCGGCCCGGCAGGGCGGGGTCAAGTACGGCGTAGCAGCGGCGTACGGCGTCCAGATCCCGCAGCACCGGCGCCCAGTCGCGCGCATCGGGCCCGGTCTCCACCGTGACCAGCAACGCGTTCTCGATGATGCTGTTCTTGGCCGGAAGCTCGATCCGCTCTGGTCCGACCAGTGAGCGGATCCGGTGCAGGGCCGCCTCGACGTCCCGGGTGCGCCGAAGCCGGTCCGCCGCGTCCGTGAGTGCCGGGTAGCCGGCCAACCGGTCCGCCAGCCCGTCCAGTTCACCGACGACCTCGGCCAGGGGCGGGCCCGCGCCGGCCACCCAGGAGCGCAGTTCGGCGAGCGGGTCCAGCGCCTGGTCGGCGAACGGCCGCTCGGCCTCCAGCAGCCCGAGGTCGACCAGCCGGCCCAGATAGGCGTCGGCGGTGGCCGGGGTGCTCCCGGTGCGGACCGCCACCTGCCCGGCGGCCTCCGCGCGCGTCCGCCCGGCCTCGGTCACCACCTCCACGCAGAGCTGGATCTGCGCACTCGCCGCCAGGCTGCGCAGCGGCTCATCGGAGCCCGGGCCGAGGAACTCCCAGCGCTCCCCGGTCAACAGGGCGCTCGGGTTCAGCCGCAGCCGCAGGCGCGCCGCGAGGACGGGATGCCGGCTCAGCTCCCGGACCAGCTGCTGGATCAGCCACAGGTTGGGCTCGACGACGGTCCGTACGGTGAAGTCCCTGTGCTCACTCGCCTCCTCGGACCCGCCTGAAGCCCGGTCGCGCCAGCGGCCGAGGCCGTTGATCGTGAAGGTGCTGAACGGGGTGGTCTTCGTGGTGATCCGGGCGAGGTACTTGGCCAGCCGGAGTGCCAGCCGGCGGTCCGGTGGGGTCTGCTCCGGCCGGGCCAGCCAGGTGCGCAGCCGGTCGTGGAGCACGGGGCTGCTCAGAACCAGCCCGTACTGGAAGGCCGGATCGCCGACCGCCTTCCGCAGCAGCGCGTGCTGGGCCCCGGTGTGCCGGCCGACCAACTCGTCCAGCAACGCCAGGTCGCGCTGGTGCGCGGCCAGCAGCTCCAGCCAGGACCGCACCCCGTCGGCCAGGCCGGTCGGCAGGACCGCGCGGACGTCGTCGTTCCAGTACCGGGCCGGCGGCCGACGGTTGTGGATGGACCGGCGCAGTGCGACCAGCAGCGGCTTGCCGGCCGGCTCGCGTCCGATCAGCTCGAACAGCTCGTCGGAGAGTTCCGCGGCGACGGCGGTCAGCCGGTCCTCACCGGCCAGCACCGCCTCGATCTGCCGCCACAGTTCCGGCGATCGCAGGTCGTCCAACGTCGACACCGGCATCCCGCCGATCCGCACGCCGAAGGTGTCCGGGGTTGAGAAACCCTGAGTCATCGTCAACTCCAGTCACGGGAAGGGGTGGGGATGCGGGTTGACCTCCGACGGGTCCAGCGGGCCGTGCCGGTAGCCGAGTTCGGCGGGCAGGCGGAGCAGCCTGGGCAGGCCGTGGGTGCGGCGCATCCGGTGTCCGAAGGTCATCGGCAGCAGCCCGGGAACGATCACCTTCGCGCAGGCCAGGCCGCCGGCCCGGTGCTCGTCCGTGGTCTGGTCCACCACGATGACGTCCTGTCCCCGGCCGGTGAACCGGGCGATGACCTCGGCCAGATCGGTGCGCAGGTCCTCGCCGCGTGGCCGGCAGGTGGCCCGCGCGAACGCCGCGGCCACCGGCAGGCCGGCGTCTTCACCCGGTAGGAAGCCGAACCGGTCGAACGCCGCCGGGTGGCAGTACAGCAGGGCGTGGTCGCGCATCTCCCGCACCAGGTCGGGATCGGCGACCATCGCCGCGATCCTGGCCGCCTCCTCACGGTGCGCGACCCGGTTCCAGCCCAGGTTCGCGGTGAGCTCCAACAGCCCGTTGAGCAGCGCCCGTTCCGGATCGAAGTGCGCGCCCGCCGCGCAGATCGCCGCGGGCTCCGCGCCGGACGCGGGGTGCACCGCCATCACCCAGGCGGTGGGTATGCCGTGCTCCGTGGTGGTGGCGAAGGCCGCCACCCGGTGGCCGCTGTCCTGCCGGATCCGCTCCGCCAGCATCCCGATCCGCGGGTCGGCCACCGTGGCCAGGTCCACCCTTGGCACCGGCAGCCGGGCGTACCAGGTGAGCAGGAAGGCGTCCCGTTCCGCCAGCTCCACGATGCCGTGCAGCGCAGCCTCCTCCAGGCAGCCGCCCAGGGCGCACCCGTTGGACACCTCGTACGCCAGCGGCCGGGCGAGCGAACTGCCGTGCCGGGTGCGGTAGTAGGCGTAGTCCTCGGGTACCAGCACCGGTGCGTCGCGGCCGAAGGAGTGGCCCCAGACCCAGTTCAGCTCCAGGTCCGGATCGAAGGGCGGGTAGGGGAACCCGGGCTGTGCGTACCGCTCCGGCGGGTACAGGCCGAGCTCGGTCGGGCAGACCGCCTGCTCGGCCACGCTGCGGTAGCTCGCCCGGACCGTCGTACGCCGACCGCCGGGGCGGGCGCCGCCGAGCCGTTCCAGCGCCTCCGCCAGCGCGGTGCGCGCGCAACTGGCGTAGTCCAGGTCCCGGCCGAACCCGGCCTCCTGCTCGCCGCCGGGCAGGTGCAGTGGCGCGGACACCATCGGGTAGCGGTAGTCGGTCCGTACGTCGAGCTGGCGGATCACCCCGGTGTGCCCGTCCACGTAGGTCCGTACCAAGATGTCCCAGTCGGTGGCGAGATCGCGGACCCGATAGGTGTCCCGGTCGGGTTTCGGGCGGGCCGTGTCCATCAGGGAGGGCGGGTGGTCGGCCGGCAGGCCGCCGCATCCGGGGCAGTCGGGATCGGGCAGGAACGGGTGCGTGTCGACGGCCAGGCCCGTCAGCGAGAGGATCACGATGGCATCGGTCGTCCACCGGCCCGGCGTCTCGGCGAGCTCCGCCGAGACGAGGTCGCCGACCGCGTCGCACGCCCAGCTGGACAGCAACGGGTTGGCGCGGTCGGCCAGTTCGGTGCCGAACCGGCGTACCAGCTCGGCCCTGGGGCTGTCCGGGCCGAGCGCGCGCTCCCGCCGGGTCCGGGCACAGCGCGCGCAACCCGCCCGGCCCGGTGCGACGTAGGGGCCGATGACGACGTTGCCCAACTCGACCCGTACCGGCAACCACCCGGTGCCGGGCCGCTCCGGTGCGACGGCGCCGTTCCACCCGTCGCTCGCGGTGACGATCGCGGTGCAGCCGTCGTCGGTGTCCGTGACCAGCCGGTGCGTTCGGGAGACGGCGGTCCGGATCGCGGTGGCGAGCAGGCCCTTGCCCAGTACCGCGACACCGGCCGGGCGGGTGGCTACTGTCAGGGCGTCGGTCAACGTCTCTTCTCTCGTGGGTAGTTGCGGTGCCGTGCCCGGCGCACTGGTTGTGCGCCGGGCACGGCAGTGCCTGCCGCGTCAGCAGCAGCAGCACGAACAGCAGCTCGCGGGCGTGCCCCGCGAGGTGCAGTTGGACGCGCCGATCTCGACCATTGCGTGGCCGACATTGATCGACTCCAGGCTGGCGCCCGGTGCGGTGGGCAGGATGTCGAGCTCGTCCACGCTGAGATCGGCGAGGTCCAGGACGAGGTCCTTCTCCATGGCTGTCCTCCTCTCTTCGTCGTCGGTTCCGGGGGACCAGAACCGGTCCACGCCCAGGTTCGGACGGGAAGCGGGCTGCGGTCTTCACGGGTGCGGCCGAAGGCCGACCGTAGGATCGCGCGCGGCGCCGTTTCGGTGGCGCGCGTCACCAGGTCAGCGGGACCTCGTACTGCGCGCTGGCCCGGCGGCGGCCGATGACGAGGGTGAAGACCGGTACGTGCGCCGCACCGGCGCCGATCAGGGCGCGGACCAGGCCGTCGTGGTAGCCGTTGGTGACCCGCGCGGACAGCCCGGCGGCCGCCGCGAGCACGCTGATCCGCTGCGCGACGATCCCGGCCTCCTGGTGCAGGATCCGGTACCCGCGGTCACCGAACCAACGGTCGCCCGCGATCCGGTTCGCGCTCAGGAACACGATCGCGTTGGCCTTCGCCGAGTTAACCGAGGGCGTCCGGTCGCAGAGCATCGACACCACACCGCGCCAGTCCCGGCCAGGAAGGGCGACCAACTCGGGTGCGGCACCCAGCCGGTAGAGGCCGGTGGCAGCGCCGACGGCGTTGAGCACCAGCACGTGGCAGTCGACCAGCGGGCGGCAGGCCGCCTCGGTGTGGTCGGACGGCACCGGTTCGAGGGCGTGCCGGAGGAGACCGGCCAGTTGCCGGGCGGGCAGCGGCCTGCCGTCGGGCAGGAACATCCGGCCACCCGAGTCGCGCGCCCGTAGGGCCTCGGCCAGTTCGACGTGTTCGGGTTCCGCGGCGGTCAGCGGCACCCGGCCCGTGGTGGTGGGACCGTCGGCCGAGTGCTCGGGACCGTCGGCCGGGAGGTGGAAGGCGTCCCGGTCCACCGGTGCCTCCCAGCCGGCGCCGGTCAGCCGGCTGGCGCGGTCCAGTGCGGCCAGGCCCGACCAGGTGGCCGGATCGGCCGTGTTGGTGCGCACGTGCCGCGGACGGATAGCGGGCAGCGGCGCACCGGGCTCCTCGTCACATGGCGCCGGAGCCGTCCCGGACGGCCGCCAGGGGGAGAGGTCGAGCACCGCGAAGGCGGTCTCCTCGTCTCCGTCCAGGCCCAGCGCGCGGTTGACGACGGCGTCGTCGAACCGGTGGTGCACGCGGGCCCGCAGCCCCAGCGCGCCTCCCACCAGCAGCGCGTTCCCGACGGTCATACCGACCTCCTGGGCGCAGAGCCGGTAGGCGTAGTCGCGGTAGCGGAAGGCCGTCTTGCGGAAGCACACGGCCGCGACCAGCAGGGCGAGAGTGCCCTCGCGCCCCGTTCCGGTGGCAGTCCGCAGTTCGCGGGGGATGCCGCCGGACCGCAGTCCGGTCAGCACGTGGTGCGCCGGGTCGTAGTGGTAGCACCCCGCAGGCAGATCCCCAGCCCCTTCGGCCGGCCAGAGATACAGCTCCACCGGGTAGAAGCACCGCGCGGAGGCCACCATCCGGTGGTAGGGCCAGACCGCATGCGGCCCCGACTCCATCCGTCCGAGCCCGTAGGTGTAGTGCAGCAGTGCCGACAGGGCCGGCTCGTCCAGGACGTCGCGGCTGGGACCGTCCTTCGGGTGGGCCCGCCGGAAGTCGGCGAAGGACCAGCGCGCGTCGCCGATCCGCCGGGCCGGTGGGCTCAGCACGTGCCGTGGCAGGCCCCGGTAGGTCTTGGTCGGCAGGGGGTCTTCCGGCCCGCCCTCCTCGCCGTGCCCCTCCGCGAACAGTTCCTGGACCCCTTCGAAGGTGCGCCACCAGAACCGGAGCCCGGCCGGATCGGCGGCCCCGGCCGCTGACTCACCCATTGAGGACTCACCCATCGGGGACTCGCTCATCGAGCACTCGACTCATCGACCAGCACGATGCGGAGCACGGTCGGGAGCAGCTCGTGGACCGCGGGATCGTGGTCGAGCGGCACCACGACCGGACGCAGCCCGCGGAGCCGCAGGGCGCCGACCAGCTCCACCAGGTCCGCTTCGCGCGGCCGGCGCACACCGGACGCCAGGGTGGGCAACCGGTCGAGCCCGTCGATCCGAGTCGGCGCGTACTGCGGCTCACGGGCCAGGGCGGCCTGACGGTCCAGCACCACCTGCTCCAGACCGTCCGCCACCGCGTTCGGACCGCAGGTCACCGCGACCGGTCGGCCCTCCTGCCACCACGCGAGCACCGGGGTTCCGAGCTCGCCGCCGATGTCGGCGGCCTGGACGGAACCCCGGGCCGAGCGCAGCAGGTCGAGATGGCACCGGGCCCTCGCGTCCAGGGCCGTCCCGGCCAACTCCAGGGCCACCGGATTCGTCCGGCGGGCTGAGACGTCGGCCACCGCCAGGCGGGCGCAGTGCTGGGCGATGCCGTCGGTCACGGCGTCGCCCCAGCTCAACCGCGCGGCCAGGCCCGTCCCGACGGTGAACGCCTCGGCCGCCGGTACGGCCCTGGCCCGCTGACCGACGAGGTCCCAGCCCCACACGGTGCCGCCGGGGGAGAACCTGCGCGGATCGGCCGCGCCCGCGGCGTACACCGCGAGGCCGCGCAGCGCGGCCCGCTGCCGGGCCTCGACGAAGCCCAGACCCGAGCCGAACACCCGGGGCGTGCCGTCGGAGTGCGGCGGCACGGCCTCGGTCACGTTCAAGTGCGGTACCGCCTCGGTCACGTTCAGCGGCAGCTGGGTGAAGGCCCCTTCGTCGAGGCTGCGCAGGATGCCGGTGTGGGGGTCGAAGCAGCGCGCGGCCCGGGCGGAGAAGTCCTGCTCGGTGACCGGGTCGGCGTTGCTCAGCCGGGTGATCCGGTCGGCGAACCGGGCCTCGGCCTCCGGCCGGGCCGGCCGAGCGGTCGGATGCGGCAGGAACGAGTGGACCGAGGTGCGCAGGGTTTCCAGGTCGATCCTGGTCAGGTTGGTGTCATCGGGCGTGGTCACGCCCGTCACCGCCCGGAACGCCGCGAGCCCGAGGTGCCCGGCGACCACCGCCGCGGCCGGGCCGGTGAGGAACTCGCTCTCCCGGAACGGGCCGTGCGCGCCCAGCCGCAGCCAGGCCGACTCCCACGCCGAACCGGCCGGACCCAGCCAGGCGACGTCGTCGAGCACCAGCCCCTGCACCAGTAGGGTGTCCGAGGTCCGGCACAGCCCGGCCAGGCGGACCGCGCGGTCCACCTCCTGAGCCGAGGCCACGTGCAGCACCACGTCCGCGCGGGCGAGCGCGGCCTCCTCCGCGTCGGACAGCGGGACCTGGACCAGTGTCTGGTCCGGATCGCGCCGGGCCGCCTCGACGGCCGACTCGGCCAGTCGGGCCGTGTCCGTCGTGTTCTCGGGGGTCCGCACCGCGCGGAGCCGGCGGACCCCGCAGTGCAGCGCCGAGCAGACCAGCGCGGTGAACGCCGGACCCGAACCCAGCACCACCACCGTGCTGTTGCGCCACGACTCGAACCGCTGCGCGGCCGAGTCCCGGTGGTACTCGACGAAGGCGATGTCGGCCGCGTACGTCTCCAACTCCCGTGCGGTCAGGCCGTGCGGCAGGTCCTCGGTGGCGTCCACGAGGCAGCCGGCCGCGTGCAGCCGGCGCACCAGCGCCTCCACCACAGCGCGTTTGTCGTCGGGGAGATCACGGACGAGGTCGTCGAACTCCCGCGAACCGTCGAGATACGGCGCGATCCGGTCCAACCACTGGTAGGCGGACCGGCCGCGCAGCGCGACATCGGCTCCGGCGCCGAACACGTGCACCCCGTCACCGGTGGGCACGTACAGCACGTCGGACTTCAGTTTGGGTCGCATCGCCAGCCCTCTGATCGGTGATCACCCGAGTATCGGGGCACCGCGCGACGCAGTCCCGACGGCACTACCACAGACCCGGCCACAGGGTTTTCCGCCACGGTCTGTGGCCCGTCCGGAATCCGTGCCGCCGGGGGCGACCTCGCCGCAGGTCCAGCCGTGACGCGGACAGCGTGCGACTCGCCGAGGTGCTCCCAGCCCTGGCCTGGTCAACCAAGAGCCTGAACTCACGTCACGACTGCCGCAGTTGAAGCACTAGTTGAAGCACTAACCGGCGACGGTGCTGACGGAGCGCCGGGGCGCGGTCAGCGCCGCCAACCGCCGCAGGCTGGCCCGCCGCTGCAGCAGGCTCAGCCCGGTGACCGCCGCGCCGAGCGCCAGCCAGCCCGCCGGGCCGGCCGTCATCACCGCGCCGGTCAGCAGCAGCGGGCCCACCGACTTCTGCACCGACTGGGACATCCCGGCCACCCCCAGGTAGGAAGCCTGGGCCCGTGGTGGCGCGAGGCTGACCGCCAGCTCCCAGGAACTCACCGAACGCATCAGCTCGGCCAGGGTGACCAGCATCGCGGCGGCCAGCATGGCGAGCGAGGCCGACCACGCCCCGCCGCCGGTGACGGTCGCCAGTACCAGGCAGCAGGCGAGCAGGGTCGTCCCGTACCAGCCCACCGCCGCGGCCGCCCGCCTCGGACCCTCGGCCCGGGCGGAGACGCGGAGTTGCAGGATCACCACGAGCACGGTGTTGATCACGAGGAAGGCGGGGGCGACGGCGTGCGGCGCCCTGGTGTGGTCCACGAGCCACAGCGGCAGACCGACGTTGAGTACCGAGTCGTCCAGGTTCATCGGGATGTCGAGCAGTACGAAGAGCAGGTAGCCGCGGTCCCGCCAGGGGCTGGGAGCGGGGGACGGGTCCTCGGCCGGCTCGCCGTCGCCGGGTGCCGCCACCAGTCCGCGGCCGGCCGGCTCCCGGGTCCGCCAGACCAGGGCGGCGGCCAGTGCGTAGGAGAGCGCGTTGGCCAGGATCAGCGCGTGGTAGGCGTTCGTGGTGCCCACCGCGAGGCCGAGCGCGGCGATCCCCGCGCCGAGCGCGTACCCGGCGTTTGCCACACTGCGGAACAGCGCCTGGTAGACACCTCGCCGCTCACCCGCGATCCGAGTGGCGAAGAGCATCTCCAGCGTCTTGGCCGCTCGTTCTCCCAGGCAGGTGAGGGCCACCACGGGCAGCAGCGCGGCGAAGCCGTCGGCGACCAGCAGCAGGCACATGGTCCCCAGTCGCAGCAGATGACAGCCGATCAACAGGCCGCGCACGGTGAACCGTTCGGCCGCCCGCCCCGCCAGCGGCGAGCCGGCGATCCCCGCGACCGCCCCCACACCCAGCAGCAGCCCGAGCTGGCGCGCGTCCAGCCGGCTCACGAAGGTGAAGTACAGGACCGAAGCCGCCGCCCACACCCCCGTCCCGGTCCGGTCCACGCACTGTGCGAGCAGCATGATCCGCGCATCCCGCCCACCCGGCGGCCGCCTCAGCTGCGCCACCAGTCCGCCCCCGTCCCACCGCATGTTCCAGGCTCCGTTCCACGCTCGGCATCTATCTCGGCATCAATCTCGACATCAAGATACTTGATATCGACAGATCCTGTGACTGATGGTGAAGGCGGAAATGTGAAGCTGCCGTTCAAAGACGCGACGGATCGTCAGGTATCGAGGTGGAACGGCCGCCGATCAGACCGTCGACGGCCACGGGACTTCTCGGCGCATCCTCCGTGGGATGAAGGGGAGTTTCGGCGTGGCCGGACAAGTGGCCGAGCCGTCAGCCACGAAGGCCGCCGACCGGCACCGCTGGACGGCCGATCAACTGGTCCGACCTGCCCTCGCGATCGACTCGCAGCCCGTGCCCGCCGCATCCGCAGTCAGGACCGGGGATGGCTCCCGTTGGAAATCTCGTGGCAGGCCGGGGCGGGGAGCGATATGCTCCCCGCGATGATGACTCGACCTCTCAACAGATCGGGGGTCCCGTCCGCGCAAGGTGAGTGCTGATGCTCACTCAGACCGCGAACGGGGATTCCCGCCTCTCACTCTGGCTGCGCGTGCGCGAGTTCGCCGTGCCGCCCTCCATGATCGAGACTGCGACCGCCCGGCGTCATGCCGGGGACTGGGCCGGAGCGTGTACCGCCGCAGCTGTCGATGTCGACCTCAACCTGCGCTCCCTGGCACGCACTCACGGTCGGGAGCTCGCGGGCCTGGTTCGGGCCGATCTCCGCCGGTTGGCTCCTGATCTGCTGCGCTGGCACATGCCGAGAATCGCCCCGGACGGGCTGCTGCGCCCGAGCCTGACCATCGCCCTGGTCCGGTACGACGCTGCGGGGCGTGACGGGGCCGGCCCCGTGCACCTCGTGGTCCGGACTCCGCCGGCATGGGCGGACGCCGGTCAGCGGATCAGCCTCGCACTGTGGGACGGACTCCGCTCCGAGAGCGGTGCCCGCCTGCATCCGCACCCCAACCCGCGGTTCCGCCTCGACCTGCACCGCCATCTGTGGGACGCGCACAGGAGCGATCAACTGCGGAGCCGGTCCGGGGCCGATCTGCCGCCCGCCGACCGTCATCCCGGGATCGATCCGGACCGGCTGGGGGCGCCACCGCAGGGGTACCGCTGCGCCGTGGACCGGTGGGGCGCCGAGGCGGGGATTCTGCTCCGCGCCGAGGGCCGGCCGACCGGCCCCGTCACGGTGCGCCTCGGAGCCCGGCATCGGCTGGTCCTGGAACCGGTCGAGGACCGGGACGGCTTCGAGCCACCGAGACCGCGGATCGCGGCGGTCACGGAGGACGCGGGTGCCTCCGCGCTGCCCGTCCTGCCCGACGCGGCGACCTGGGCGCTCCCCGACCTTGACCTGCTCCGCACCGGTCTGATCGACGCCGATCGGTTGCACCCGCTGGTCGCCTCGGCGCTGGTGCCGGACCACTCGCCGGCCGCCCCGCCCCGGACGCCGGAGCGGACAGGACAACCGCGCCTCGTGGAGTGCCGGGGAGCCCGGCACCGGATCGGCCTGGTCAACGGCGTACTGGCCGCGCTGGACCACGACCCGGCCGAGATCCGCCGGGAGGAGCTGTTGGCGGCCCTGACCGGTACTCCGCTGCCCTGCCTGCAGGCCATCGACGAGGCGCACCGTCGTCCGGAGTGCCTCACCGGTGTCCGCGAACGTCTGGACCATGGCGACGCCGCCGGTGCGTTGGCCGTCGTCGAGGGTCTGCTGGGCCCCGACGCGCTGATGCGCAGCGGCGAACTGCGGGACGAACTGGAGGCGGCCGCACAGCGGCGAATCGCCTACGGGATGTTCCGGGCAGGACTGGTCGAACCCGGTCCCGGCCGGATCCGACCGGGCAGCCGCCGTCCCCGTGACCACCGCTCGCACCCACGCCACACGACATTCCGCTGACCCGGGGGCCTCCCCCTCGCACTCCCACGACTCGTTACGAACCCATAGGTGATCAGACATGCCCGCATACACTCCCCTCGCCGCTACCGGCGCCCCCTCCGGCTCCGCCCGCACCTCCCAACTCGACGTCGCCAGCGAGTTGCTGGCCCTGCTGCGCGACGCAACCACCGAACCGCGCCCCGACACGCAACTGGAGGCCCTGACGCTGGCCGTGGCTGCCGACCTGCCGGTGCTCCTGTGGGGTGAGCCGGGGATCGGCAAGACCGCCGCCCTGACCCAGCTCGCCGCGGCTCTGGACCTTCCGCTCACCACCGTGATCGCCAGCGTGCACGAGCCGTCCGACTTCTCGGGGCTGCCCATCGTCGGAGACGATCCCGCGACACACGGCGTTCCGATGGCCCCGCCGGACCGGGCTGTGCGACTGGTACGGGCCGGCCGCGGGCTGCCCGCCCGATTGGGCACGCGTGGTCGTCATCGGACCGGCTCCCGCTGCTCGGTGAGGCCTCGCAGGATGGGATCGCACCCGCCCGAAGGCCACGTACGAGGTCAGGGCCTCCCGCGCGGCTCGTGGGTGCCGGATCGATGCGAGCGTCCGGAGGCCCCGGTGCGGAGATCGTCCGTGAGATGGTCGCTGACTCCAACTCGCCTTCTCTTCAGGTGACTTCCTCACTCAGGTGGATGGCATCGTGGGCGATCTTCCATGCACCATCCCCGTGTGGCCGACCGGCGGCCTACAGCTCGGTCTCGCCCCACAGGCTGACCTGTACGTCGTCGCCGACCGCGATCTTGCCAGGCCGCAGCACGGCGTACTTGGAACCGAACGCGACGCCGCCCTGTGCCGCCCGGCGGTAGGTGGCGAGCGTGCGGAGCGGTTCCGGGCCCGTTTTCGCCGCGGAGTCCTGGTCGACCATGACGACGGCACAGCGGATGGCGAGCTTCGCGTAGCCCAGCTCGGTTTCGCCGATCGTCATGCGGTGGGCGCGGTCCTCGGTGTGGGGTCCGTCCCAGCCGTCGAGCACGATGTTGGGGCGGAAGCGGCTCATGGGCAGTGGGTGGCTGCCGCCTTCGGCCATCCGCTCGTTGAGCAGGCGCAGGGTGGCGCGCGATATGACGTGCACGGCGCAGCTGTCGGCGTAGCCGGAAGTACCGGGTGTTCTGCCGTCGGTCACGCGAGCGTGCTCCGGCGGCACGCGCACGAGTCTGCTGCCTGCGCCGAGCACCTTCGACAGCCAGGCGGCAGCCGTCTCGCCCTGGTCGATGCCCCTGTAGGAGGCCCCGAACAGGTTCACCTGCCGTCGGGGGCCGGAGGTGTCCACATCGATGCCCACCGGGTCGGAGTCCGGAGCGCGGAGCGTCAATCGCTCGCCGTCAGCACTGATCTCGGGCTGGATGAGGGCCAGCCGTGGGTCCCGCCGCTGTGTCCGGAACACACCGTCCTCGCTGATGACCATGAAGCTGCGGTCGTGCGCGAGACCGGCAGGCGTCATCATCGCCTCGCGTGCGGACGTCCCGGCGCATCCCTTGACGGGGTAGTACGACAACTCGACGACGCTGGCCATGTCTTGCCCTGTCTGCGATGAGTTACGGGTGAGCAGAGGAGGAGAGGCCCACGTGGACGAGGGCCGTCGGTGATCTTACCTACCCGATGCCACAGGTGAGTTGGGGGTGCGCCGAGGCAAGTGGCTGACGGCGTGGTTGCGCTCGCGGAGGTCGGACCTGACCGATCCATAGGGCTCATGACGCTCCATCAGCAGTGAGCAGTGAGCAGTGAGCAGCAGGAGCGGACCGGCAGCGAAACGCCACGGCAAGGGCCATCCCCGCAACCGTTCAGCAAACGCCTTGCCGCAATAACCAGTTGATGACGGCCGCAGGACCGCGGACACTGTCGCCGTGTACTCGGACGCTGACGCCGCCGCGCTGTATGACCTGCTGAACCCGTGGGACCCTGAGCGGTGGCCCGCAGACGCGTTCTACACCCAGCTGGTCATGGCCGCGGGCTCGGTACTGGACGTCGGCTGCGGCACCGGCTCGATGCTGCACTGGTCGCGTGAGCACGGCCATGCCGGGCGTCTCGTGGGCCTCGAACCGGACCACGCCGCCCTGGGCCGTGCCCGGCGCCGGGGCGACGTCGAATGGGTCGAAGGCACGGCGGCGACCATGGGGTGGGAGTCCAGGTTCGACCTCGCGACGATGACCAGCCATGCGTTCCAGTGCCTGGTCACCGACGACGATGTCCGCGCGTCGTTGGCCGCGATCCGTGCCTCGCTGCGCGTCGGCGGGAGGTTCGCGTTCGAGACCCGCCATCCGCAGGCGCGTGCCTGGGAGGGCTGGAACCCGTCGAACGCCTCGGACGTCACCGACGCGGCCGGCCGCGCGTTGCGGGTCTGGCACGAGGTCGAAGCCGTCACCGACGACGTCGTCACGTTCAGCGAGACGACGGCCGAGCCCGACGGCACCGTGCTGCGCCTCGACCGCACGAGCCTGCGCTTTCCGGACGTGGTGGCGCTCGACGCGTTCCTCGCCGAGGCGGGCTTCGAGATCGAGGCCCGGTACGGCGACTGGCGCCGCGGTCCCGTCTCCCCGGCGAGCCGGGAGATCATCACGATCGCCCGCCGGCCGTAGGCAGGCCGGACGGCCGTCCAGGCCGCCCGCTATGGCGCCCGCTCCGTGGGGAAGAGGCGGGCCGGCGGAGCTCGTCGCGCGGACGATGGAACCGTCCGGTTAACACCGGGGGGTCGCCGGGCCGCGGGTCGACCGGCCGGATCACCGCCGACGATCACTGGCCACCGGGAGCCAGTCCGCCGTGGGATGATCTTCGAGCGGAACCCGCATCCGGTACGGTCACCGCCCCACCGCCACCACCCCACCCGCCACATCACCGGTAGGCATGACCGGGTTCGCCGGCAGGGCCTTTGTGGCCGGGGTTCGGACAGCGGCACCTGGGTCAGGACCTCAGCGTCCGAGGGCCGCCATGGCGGCGTTGTGGCCGGGGATGCCGCTGACACCCCCGCCGCGAACGGCGCCGGCGCCGCAGAGCAGGATGTTGGGCTGCTCGGTGGCCACGCCCCAGCGGTTCTCGGCCGGATCGCCGTACGGGAAGGCGAGGTCCCGGTGGAAGATGTTTCCGCCGGGCAGGCCGAGATCGCGTTCCAGGTCGGCTGGGGTCTTCACCTCCAGGCAGGGGCGGCCTCGTTCGTCCACGGCCAGGCAGTCCGCGAGCGGCTCGGCCAGGCAGGCGTCCAGCGGTTCGAGGACGGCCTTGAGTGCGGCCTCGCGTGCTGCTTCGCCGTGCTGGGTGAAGAGGCGGGCGGGGAGTTGGAGGCCGAACAGGGTCAGGGTCTGGTACCCCTGGGCCGCGAGTTCGGGGCTCAGGACCGACGGGTCGGTCAGCGAGTGGCAGTAGATCTCGGAGGGAGCGGCGGAGGGAACCCGGCCCGCCTCGGCCAGCCGGTAGGCCGTCTCCAATTCGGTGTACGACTCGGCGATGTGGAAGGTCCCGGCGAAGGCATCCCGAGGGTCGACGGCGGTGTCGCGCAGCCGGGGCAGCCGGCGCAGCAACATGTTCACCTTCAGCTGCGCGCCCTCCGGCCCGGGCTGTTCGGCGGGTCGGCCGAGCAGCCGGTCCAGTGTGGCGGGTGCCGCCCCGCACAGCACCTGGCGGGCGCCGACCCGGCGCTCGGTGTCACCGGCGCGGTAGGTCACTTCGGCGGTCGTACCATCGGTGGCCAGAGCGGTGACCTCGCAGCCGGTCCGCAGCTCCGCGCCAGCGGCTGCGGCCGCATCGACCAGCGCGTCGGTGAACGCGCCCATGCCGCCCACCGGGACGTGCCACTCGCCGGTACCGCCACCGATCACGTGGTAGAGGAAGCAACGGTTCTGACGGAGCGACGGATCGTGGGCGTTGGTGAAGGTGCCGATGAGCGCGTCCGTCAGGACCACGCCGCGGACCAGGTCGTCAGCGAAGGTCTGCTCCAGGGTCTCGCCGAGGGGCTGCTCGAACAGGGCGGCCCAGGCCACCGGGTCGTCCACCCGGCGGCGCAGTTCCTCGCGGGTGGGCAGCGGCTCGGTGAGGGAGGGGAAGACCCGCTCGGCCACCCGGGAGGTCATCGCGTAGAACTCCTGCCAGGCGGTGAACTCCCTCTCCGATCCCGTGAGTTCACGGAACCGTGCGGCGGTGCGGGCCGGATCGGCGGCGTCCACCAGCAGCCCGGTCGGCCGCCCGCCGCGCACGGTGGGGGTGTACGAGGAGATCCGCCGGCGGCGGACCGTGAAGCGCAGGCCCAGATCGTCGACGATCTTCTGCGGCAGCAGGCTCACCAGGTAGGAGTACCGCGACAGCCGGGCCGGCACACCCGGGAACGCCGGGGCGGAGACGGCGGCGCCGCCGGTGTGGTCCAGTCGCTCCAGTACCAGGACGCTGCGTCCGGCCCGCGCCAGGTACGCCGCGGCGACCAGTCCGTTGTGTCCGCCGCCGACGATCACGGCGTCGTAGGAGGAGCGGGCGGGAACCTCCGGCGCGGGCTGCATGAGGCTGTCCTACCAACACCGGGCGTCCGTGGCCAGTAGTCGCGCGGGACGGATCGTCATCGGAGGCCCACCGGTGCGGCCGTTCCGTGGAAGGCCGGGGCACTCGCCGAGGCGAGCGGACCGACCGGAACGCAGCGCCGGCAGGCCGTCGGAGGCCCGCGCTCCGCTCCGAGAGTGCCGGCTTGACCTTCGCCGAAGTCTCCGCGGCCTGGGCCGTGCCCCCCCGGAGCCGCGCTGTCAGAGGGGCCTGTCACGATGCTCCCATGCTCGCCACCTGTTCTGACCTGGGCCGTACCGGCCAGCCGGACCCACCCTCGCTGTGCGGGGACTTCGAAGTGCATCTGACGGTCGCGCCGGCTGCCGCCGACGCGCTGGCCGGATGGGCCGCCGACCACGGCCTGAAGTTCACCCACATCCTGTTGGCCCAGGGCGCCGCGATGTCCCAGCCGATGCTCACCCTGCGCGCCTCCGGCACCATCGACGAGGCCGCGGCGGCGACCGCTCGGACGGTGGATCGGATGGCACAGGCCGGGTTCACCGTACTGCGGCTGAAGATCGAGGCCACACCATGGGCGGAGGGCGTCCCGGCGTCGGACGGCGATGCGGCCCAGCACGGGGCGCACAGGTACTTCGAACACCACGTCAAACTGCTGCTGTCCGGTTCCGAGGACCCCGACGGTCTTGCAGAGCTGGCCGCCCGGCACAGCGCGCACCTGTCGCGCAATGCTCGCCGGGTACGTGCGGACGGCCTGCGCGAGCGGTTCGTGACCCAGCGGTGCCGCCTGGTGGGGCTGGCCACCGCCGGTCGAAGACTGGACGCGCTGCTCGCCGAGCTGACCGCCGATGGCCACCGAATCGCCTCGGTGGAACGCGAGTTCGTCGCGCTGGACAGCGACGAGACGCTGGACGCGGGCTGGATAGCCGAGAACCACACCGCCAAGCACCACGGATAGGGGACGCCGAGAATGACCAACGACCAAACCGACCGGGCCATCGAGTGGAAGGGCCTGGACTACGGGCCGTGGGAGGCGGTGCTGCTGCCGAAGCAGCCTCCGACGGAGGAGATCCGCGAGAAGCTCGACCTGCCCAGGAGCGTCCGCCCGATCGACGACGAGGTGGTGACCCAGCAGCCGGTCTTCGACCCAGCGCTGGCCGGGTACACCCGGGCCCTGCGGCCGAGTGAGCCCGTCTTCGCGGACCCGGAGCTCGCCGGGCGCTGGCAGGCCGCCCGCCGTGAGGCGCTGAACACCGTGCTGTCCGCCGTCGCCCGGTCCGAGTGGGCCGACCACCTGGTGCTGCGCGGCAGTGTGCTGCTGCGCGCCTGGTACGGCGAGGCCGCCCGGGAGCCGGGCGATCTGGACTTCGTGGTGCGGCCGGAGGACTGGGAGCTGGAGGACGAGCGCACCGACCGCATGATCGGCCAGCTCGCCGCCGACGCCGAGCGGCTGTCCGGCCGGGTGCGGTTGCACGCCGACCAGGCGGTCGCCGACGAGATCTGGACCTACAGCCGCGTCCCCGGCCGGCGCCTGGTGCTGCCGTGGACGGCGCCGGGCCTTCCGGGCGGCATGGTCCAGCTGGACTTCGTCTTCACCGAGCACTTGCCGGCTGCCCCGCAGACCTCCGAACTCCCTGGTGTTGAGGGGGAGTTGCTCACCGCCACGCCGGAGCTCTCACTGGCCTGGAAGATCCTCTGGCTGATCTCCGACAACCACCCGCAGGGCAAGGACCTCTACGACGCGGTGCTGCTCGCGCGCTCCGCCGAGGTGTCGTACGAGCTGCTACGACAGGTGTTCACCCAGTCCGACGAGGGCTGGGCGCGCTGGCCCGTGGTGCCCGACCAGATCGCCGAACTCGACGTGGACTGGGACGAGTTCGCCAAGGACTATCCGCAGCTCGCCGAACCGTGGGAGGAGTATCCGGCGGAGCTGCTAGCCGGGCTCGCCGCGACCTTCGGCGGCCGGAGCGAGTACGCGCTGCGCGCGTCCTGGCTCGCCCCGCTGGTGGAGGAGTACCGCGAGGTGCTGGCGCGGGACGGCATGGACGAGGTGCAGCAGCGGATGTCCGGGTGCCACATGCGGACGGACAACTCCCTCGTGGTCACCGGCGAGTTGCTGGGCGGCGACCTCGAACAGGCGCACCGGATCGTGGCCGGGCATCTCGGAGGCGAGTCGGACTGGCGTACCAGGGGGCTGAGGACAGCTCTCGACCGCTACACGGCGGAGCCCGCCACCGAGCAGCCGGCGGCCGACGGCGAGGGCTGACGACGGCGTGCGCCCGGTGGTCCCGAGGGTGCGCGCAGAGCGGCGGCCGCCATGAGGGGGTCGGGTTCGGTGGTGTCCTCGCCGGCCCGCGCTTGCTGTCGGAGGGGTCGGCTTGCCTGCGGTGGGCGCGATCGTCTTCACCGGAGCCGAAGGCGAGACCGACGGGGTCAGGTGGCAGGCCAGGCGACGCTGGTGCTGACGTCAGTGCTGCTGTAGTAGCCGGTTTCGCTGGTTCCGCTCCGGACGGTCTCGCTGCTGCTGCCTGGCGTGTGGCTTCCGCCGGAGCTGATGCTCCGGCTGACGCTGCTGCTGTCGTCGCGTCGGAGGCTGGGTCTGGTGGCGCCGGTGACGTGGGTGGTCGTGGTGGCTTCCACGGCGTTGGTGGTGGTGCCCGAGTCGATGAGGAGGAGGGCGGCGGTGGCGAGGAGGAAGGTGCGGCGAGCGGGTTGGCTCATGGGGTTGCTCCGGAGCGGGCGAGGGCGAGGGCCGCGCGGAGATGGCTGGTGAAGTCGCCGGTGGTCGGGTGGCGGTGTTCCGAGTCGGGGTGGAGGGCTTGGTGGAGGACGGCTGCCAGACCGGGCCAGGTGGTGGCGGGCCAGCCGGTGAGGAGCCGTGGCGGGCGGGTGAGCTGGAACTCGCGGACGGTGGTGCGTCTGGTTGCGTGGGGGAGGTGGTGGCGCTGCTGGAGGACGCGGTACAGGATCGCGGCGGTGCTGTACTGATCGGCGGTCGGGCCGGGGACGGGGCGGGGCCGGGGGGCGAGGCACTCGGGTGCGGCGTACATGATGGTGGCGCCGCGCCGTAGGGCGGGGTCGGGATCGCCGGTGCGGGCGCAGCTGTCGAGGTCGATCAGGGTGATCGTGGTGCCGTGGCCGGCGAGGATGTTGCGGGGGCTGAGGTCGCCGTGGACGACGCCGTGGTGGTGGAGGCCGTCTAGGGCGTGGCACAGGGCGAGGGCGAGGCGGGTGAAGACCTCGGCGCCGGTGGGTGACCAGGCGGTCATGGAGCGGTCGAGGTGTTCGAGGAGTTGGTGGAGGCTGACACCGCGCTGCCAGGCGGTGGCGAGGTAGTGCAGGCCGTCGTGGTTGCCGTGGCCGACGAGATCGGCGACCAGGGGGTGGGTGGCGGTCTGCCTCAGGCCGAGGACTTCGTTGCGGGCCCGGGCGAGGGCGTTCGGATCGGCGTCGAGGCAGGTTGTCTTCAGTGCCGCGTGTCCACCGCCGGGGGTTTTGGCTCGGTAGACGTTCTGGCAGCCCCGGCGGCGTAGCACTTCGAGGGGGGTGTAGCCGGCTACGGGGACACCGAGGAGGTCGTCTGCGGTTCGGCCGTGCGGGCAGCCGCGGCGCCGTCGGATCGCGGGGCCCTCGGGTGAGGTGACGCGGGAGGTGGTGGGGCCGTGCTGGGCAGGCGCGGTTGGCTGGTGCCGGCCGCCGGGGCGGTTCTGGAGGGGCAGCGCCGTGGTCGTGGCGGGCGGTGCGGCTGTCGGGAGGTGCGGTGGCATGGTGCCTCAAGAAGGAGGAGGTGGGCCCGACGGCGGCCTGCCGTCGGTGATGGAGGAGGCGCCACGGGTGGGGCCTGCACCCGGCACGCAGCCGTGCGGGATGAAGGGACGTGGCAGCGCCGTCGTGACGCCGGGGGTTGACAGAGCCTCCGCCCGGTGGGGCGCGGAGAGACCTCGGCTGCCTGAGTCAGGTGCGGCTGATGGTGAAGGGAATGCGCTTGGTGATGTCCTGGACACGGACTCCACCGGTGATCGTGGTGGCGCGGGCGGTGCCGGTGGCGCGGACGGGGTCCTCGCTGACGGCGTGTCCGGCGTAGGAGGGGAAGGCGGCATCGGGAATTGCTGAAATAAGTATGCATATGTGCTTATTGTTCGGTATGTGTGACACGCGCTCTCGGTCGAGGAATCTCCATGCGGCTGCTCGACGGAGCGGACCACCGAACTGCCGACACGGCTGACCCCGCCGCGACGTTACGAGAAGGCGGGGAACGGTTGCCACTGGGCGGTGATGCACCGGCACAAACCTGCGACGGCGCGATGAGCGTCGGGCCGATGCCAACCGAGAACGGCGGCCTGAGCGGCAGAACAGCCACCCAGGCCGCATGTGTCACCTGGTTCCGGGGGGATTCGATATCGGCTACCTGCCGAACGCGTCCTCGCCTCGCCCGCCGGCCTGTCTACCGCGCCTGACCGTCGTGGAGTTCCATCCGCCGCGCCTCGAGTGCTCTGGCGAGCACCTTCGCCCGGAACGGATTGGCGGTGTCGAGGGATGTCGCCACCTCCACCGCCTCCTCGAGCAACTCCAGCCTCCTCTCGGGCAGTTCCCGCACCAGATGCGAGCGGCTGGCCTCCATCAGTACGTGGGCGAGCTTCGACCCGTATGCCTCCCGGTTCACCTCTGTCAGCACCCGGTAGACCCATATCGCGTCCGGCCCGTGAAGCACCCGCCGATCGGTGCTGAGCAGCTTCATCCTGGCGCGCAGGACCACATCCTGATTCATCGTTCCCCCTTCATCGCGTCTTCGGCCGCCCCGCTGAGTGGCGGGACAGCACGACGTACGTGTCGGCGGCCGATGGCAGGCGCCGACACGTGCGTCGGAGAGTGGATGACGTCGAGTCTGCGGGGTCACGACTGGACGCGGCAAGACTGAACGGGCGTGCTCTGCCTCCTACCGCTATGCCCTTTGACCAGGCATGATGGACCTGACACTCTGGCGACGGGTAGCGACGGCTCACGACTGCTCGGGCCAGGGGGCGTTCACGAGTGGGGGCGGCCGGTGTGAGCCTGGACAGGGCACTACAGCCACTTGGCCAACTCGACCTCGACCGGCGACGATGCGATGGGTGACGTCCGGGCTGTCGAAGCGGGGTTGCGGCAACAGCGCTCTACAGGGTTCCTGCCTCGGGCCAGTGGGACCAGTGGGTGTTGGCGGGCAGGGTCGGCCGGTAGCGGGCCGGGTCCCCGGAGTCCAGAACCTCCGCGATCATCTGGAAGGTCTCGTGCTCGCTGGGCGCGGTCTCCCCGAAGTCGTCGGGCTGGTGCCACTCGTCGAGCCGCAGCAGTACCGGCAGGTCGGCGGGGACGTCGGCTCGCAGTTCCGCCTCGTCGGCGAGCAGGAGCCCCCGGTGCTCCGGAACCAGCCGGCGGAAGACGTCCGCCAATGGCGTGCCGGCCTCGGCGTCGACCGCCAGGGCGGTGCCACGGACGACCACCGGAACTCCGCCGGCGTAGGCCTCGGCGTAGTTGGGAGCGATCTCCTCCATGTTGTCCACCCGGTCGAGGAACTCGCCGAAGCCGGGCTTTCCTTGCGCGAGACAGTTGCCGAAGCGGTGCACGACGTTGATGAGATTCCTGGCGCGCGGGTTGTAGCCCAGAAGTTCGGCGGCCAGAGCCCAGCGTGTGTTGTCGCCGAACAGGTGCATCCGCACGTCAACCGGGTAGTAGTAGCCGTTGTCCAAGTCCGGGAACTCTGCGTTGTCCGCGCAGAGGTCGAACTGCCCGAGGATCGACGAGACTGTCATCATGGGATCAAGGTTTCGGATTCCACGGCTCCACTTCGCGGGGGAGCTGATGAGTCGGGCCCGGTGGGGGCGAAGGGGCCGCCGTCGCCGAATGCCAGACGGGCGAAGTTCTCGGCGATGCGGCGGTGTCCCGCGGGGTCGGGGTGGATCTCGTCGGGCAGCGGGTGCTCGTCGTAGTCGGGTTCGCCGTAGAGGCAACGGCCGTCCAGGTAGTGCAGGTTGGGGTCGTCGGCGGCCCGTTGTGCGACGATCCTGGCGAGCTGGTCGCGGATGACGGTGAGGGTCAGGCGTCCGGCGGCGCGTTCGGCTGGGTCGCCGGTGGCCTTGAAGCGCAGCGTCCCGCCGGTGAAGTCGGGCGCGAGCGGGCCGGGGGTGTGCTCCTGGACCGGGCAGAGAACGGGGGAGACGACCAGCAGCGGCGCGGTCGGGTGGCCCTCGCGGATGGTGTCCAGGAAGCCGTGGACGGCCGGGACGAAGGCGCGCAGGCGCATCGCGTCGGTGTTGACGATATTGATGCCGATCTTGAGGCTGATCAGCTCGGCAGGGGTGTCGCGCATCGCGCGGGCGGTGAACGGGTCGAGCAGGGCGCTGCCGCCGAACCCCAGGTTGACCAGCTCGACTTGGCCGCTGGCGGCGGCCAGCGCCGGCCAGATCGCGGTCGGGTGGGCGGCGTTGGAACCGTGGCTGATGGAACTGCCGTGGTGCAGCCACCGCCTGCGCCCGCGGTCGGGTGCGGGTGTGACGGGGGCGTTCGTGCGCAGGGTGATCAGCTCGGTGGTCTCCGTGTGCGGAAGCCAGATTTCGACGTCCTTGTCGTGCGGTGGCAGGTCGGTGAAGCGGGCGGTGCCGGGCCGGCCTCGGTGCAGTTCGACGGACTGGGTGGCCATGTCGATCGTGCGGAGGTTGCCGCCGGTCACCGTGGCCTGGGCCGCCAGGCGGCCGTCGACGAGCAGGTCGTACACCCCGTCCGCCGGAGCCGGGAGGCCGCGGTAGGCCCGCTTGGTGGGCAGGGCGTGCAGTTCGATGGCGGTGGCCCGGGTGCGGAACGCAAGACGCACGCCGGAGGGCTGGGCCTCGGCCATGGCGAGCTGTTCGTCGGGGATCTGACGGCGGGCCCGGGCGGGCAGCCGGTGCGGCTGCAGGCCGTGCGCCGTGCGTTCCGTGTCGAGGTGGCCGCGCAGCATGGCCGCGGTGACGGGTGTGGTGATCCAGGGATGTTCGGCGTTCATGGGGCCAGCCTGTCGGTCGGGATTCTCGGGCGGTCCGCAGGTGCTGGGCTGGCGGACGGTGCGGGCCGCGAGGTCAGGATGCGGTCCGGTTCTGCAGCAGGGCGTCGAGGGAGTCGATGATCCAGGCCCAGGAGTCTTGCGGATCGACCGCGGTGTGGCTGAAGCCCCCGCTCGCCTCCAGACTGACGTAGCCGTGGAAGACGCTGCCCAGCATCCGCACCGCGTGCGTCTGGTCCGGCTCACCCAGGTCGTAGCCGCGCAGGATCGCCCGCGTCATATGCGCGTGCCGGACACCGGCGCTGGCAGCTGCCGTCTCGGGGTCGAGTCTGAGCTGCGCGGCGGCGTAGCGACCTGGATGCCGGCGGGCGTAGTCGCGGTAGGCGTTGGCGAAGGCGGCCAGGGCATCCTTGCCGGCGCGTCCGGCGAGGGCGTCGGCGACCTGGTCGGCGAGTTCCTCCAGGGCGAGCAGGGCGATCCTGGTCTTGAGGTCCTGGGAGCTCTTCACATGCGCGTACAGGCTCGCGACCTTGACGTCGAACCGCCGGGCGAGCGCCGAGGCGGTCACCTGGTCGAAACCGACTTCGTCGGCCAGCTCGGCACCGGCCCTGACCAGCCGCTCCGTGGTGAGCCCAACTCGAGCCATAACCTTCCTCCCATTGAACTCCACCCATTATGGAGTTGCCTAATGTCTTTAGGCAAGCGTCGGCAACCGTCGAGATCCGTGGCTGAGTGGAAACGTGCCCCGTCGGCGGAGCGGCAGGAACGCCCGCCGGCGGTGGCGCCGGGCCGAACAGCACCGGAGGCGCCTCCGCTAGCCCGTGAACGGGAAGATCGGGACGGTCCTGCACGCGGCATCCGACGGATCGCCCGGCTGCAACGGCGCCGGATGCACCATCCCGAGGACGTACAGCCAGGTCAGGACAGCGGCGACGGCAGCCATGGCAGGCCACAGATACCAGCGGCTTCCCGACAGAGGGTCGAGCAGTGCGGCAAGAACGAGCAGCACGGTCAGCATGACCACCCAGACCAGGGTCGGGGCCGTCAGCAGGTTCGGGTAGGGCTCGTGATCCTGGCTCATACAGCGGTGCCAAGCGGAGACGACCCGGGTGTGGCCGTAGAGCGTGCCCGCTGTGGCGAGGACCAGGGCCGCCAGGTCCCTCGCGCAGCCGCCCGTCGTCCTACCACCCTGTTTCGGTGTCACACCAACCCCCCAGTGATCATCACGGCCATCGACGCATTCGGCTGGCTTCCGGTT
Organism: Kitasatospora sp. NPDC001175; assembly: GCF_053598215.1. Lineage (NCBI taxonomy): Bacteria > Bacillati > Actinomycetota > Actinomycetes > Kitasatosporales > Streptomycetaceae > Kitasatospora > Kitasatospora sp. NPDC001175. The sequence continues at coordinate 40,133 of NZ_JBSFJU010000066.1, forward strand.
CCCAGGGGCATCGGTGTTCCTTGGCGACGGCGTGCAGACGGATGGTCCCGGTAGACCTCAGGACTCCGACGGAGTCGCTCGCCGGTCGCGGAGCGGCCGTCACTACCCGAGGAGTGAACGGGCGGCGCTGTCCGACCGGCAGACGGCCGCAACTGCACCGGCCGCCATGGGTCTTCCGGTAGCAGGCACCGACGCGGGTCAGATCCGGTCTGCGGTTTCGCCCAGCCGAAGGGACGCAGGCCCCGGCGCTGGCAGGATGGCCCGATGAGTGCTCCCTGCCGACGCCAGCAGCCCGTCCCGCACCCCGAAGCGGGCGCGGATGGCCTGGGGCGCCACCGGGATGCGGTCTCCTCCTTGGCCGCTGTGGGGCAGTGACGTGCTGCCCTACGTCTACCGGATCACCAAGTCAACATTTCCGAACTGTCCTGGCGCCCCGTCAACCATCCCTCCGACGTCGTCGCGGTCGGTCGACGGATCACGGCGGAAGTCCTTGACGTCGACATGGTGCGAGAACGGGCACTGCTGTCCCTCAAAGCGCTGCAGGACGACCCAGGGGCGGGTGTGGGGGATAGCCGCCCCTCGGGATCCGGTGAAGTGCACGCCGCGGAGCTGTGAGGAGCGGCCACCGCCCGCCGTCGTGGTCGGCCCCGTCAGCCCCTCCGGGGGTGCGATCGCCGTGTTCTCGGCTCTGACGAGCCGGGAGAGCCCGCCCGTCGGCCCGTCCTGATCTGACTGGGTGGATGGCCCGTCGGCGGAGAGTGTCGTCGTCCGGACAGCCGGGCACTTGGGTCAATCTCGTCCAGGAAGAGAGGCGGGAACATGGCCGTGCACCGTTTCGGATCGTCCGCTTGCAGCGCACCACGGGGTAACCGGAGCATGAGCAGCATCACGACATACCGGCGTTACCGGGCCCGGGGCCTGACACTCGGCAAGACGATGCTCCTGGCGGTCGCGGCGCTGACCGCTGCCACATCGTGCTCCAGCGGTCCGACCCCGGCTCCAACCGGAAGCGCGGCTGCGAGCGCGGGTGTGGCTCCGGGCGGGCAGGCATCCGCGACGATCACCGTTACGGAGAAGGAGTTCTCAGTGAGCCCTTCGCAGACCACGGTGGCCCCGGGTACGTACACGCTCGTCGTGGAGAACGCCGGGGCCGTGGCACACTCGCTGGCCGTCTCCGGGCCCGGGGTCTCCAACGCGAAGACCTCGACCATCCCGCCCGGCGGCCGGGAGCAGCTCACCGTCACGCTCCAGGCGGGGTCCTACGATCTGTGGTGTCCCATCGACAACCACCGGGCGCTGGGTATGGAGACCCACCTCCAGGTCGGCGGGAGCGGCCCGGCATCCCCGGCCCCCGGGAGCGCCACGGCAAGTCCGACCGGGTGAAAGCGATGGCTCCCCCTCCCACCGACCGCCGGCACCGGACCGCCTCCGGCCTGCGGACCTTCGCGCTGCGGATCCTCCAAGTGGCGACCGCCGCCGCGCTGGCCGCGGACGCCTACATCCACGCTGACCTCGCCCCCGCCTACGACCCGGTCGGGCAGCACATCAGCCAGGGCACGCTGTTCCGCGTCGAAGCGGCCGCGGCGTCGCTGGCGGCGCTCCTCGTGCTGCTCCTCGGCCGGCGGCGGCCGGTGTGGGCGTTCGCCTTCCTGGTGTCCCTCACCGCGCTGGTCTGCGTGGTGCTCTACCGGTACGTCGACGTGGGAGCGATCGGTCCGCTACCGAACATGTACGAGCCCACCTGGTTCCCGGAGAAGACCGCCTCCGCGGTCGCCGTAGCCGTCGGCACCGTGACCTCGTTCGCCGGGTTCCGGATCACCGGCCGACCGCGCTGAGCGCGGTGCCGCCGACGTTCGGCGTCGCAGCTGTCGAGGACAGCGGAGAGGTGCACCGCTGCGCCGCACGGCCCGCCCTTCGGTGTGGAGGGATGAGACACCTCACACAAACGGAAGTGCAACTTTCAACATATTTCGAGGTAGCGTCGTTCGTGTTGCATCGGTTCGGAGCGCCGCTCGGGGCCTGACCGAGAGGGGGGACGGGTCGAGCAGGAAGGAGAGCTCATGAATCAGCTGTTCGAACGACCAGTCGTGCCGCACTCGCCGTGCCGGCCTCGGTGACGAGCCCGCTCCTGGTGGTGAGCGGCGCGGCCGTGGCGGTGCCCAACCCGGCCGTCCACCGGACTGCGGCCGTCTCCCGGTACGGCGATGACCGAAGCGGCCGCCATCGCTACGGGCGCGCAATCCGGCCGGGACGGCCACCGTCTCCAGGAGCGCACCGACTGCCGGGTCATCGACGCCGCTGACCTGGACGAGTTCGATCCCATACCTTCCGCTGCCCCTCCGAAGGCAGGGGCTTCAGCGGCCCGTGCGGGTTGCACTGCCGCACTGAACGGAGCAGAACATGACACTCGCTGCTTTGCTGGGGCGCCCGGTCGGCGTCGCACGGTGGTCGGAATCGGCACGCCGGGCCCTGCGGTTGGCGAGCAGCTCCTGGGCAGCGCGCCCTGGGCGGGCGGCCACAGCGCTGACGCGGAGCGCCAAGGGACTGGTCGCAACCCTTCTGGCCTGGGAGATTTCCTCGTGGTGGCTCCCCGAAGCACAGCAGTACCTCGCCGTGGCGACTGCGCTGGCCATGGTCAACGCCTCGACCGTCTACCGCTCGGTGACGCAGGCCGTCCGCAGCGTGGCTGCCCGGGTAACGGGACTGTCGCTGGCCGTGGCGGTCGTGTGGTTGCTCGGCTCGGCCGCAGGAAGCGCCGCAGCGATCCTGGCCATCGCGCTGGTGACCGGCGGTCGCCGGGGCTCCGACAATCGGCTGCAGATCGCCTCGACGGCGATGCTCGCCCTGACGGCGGCGACGGCGGCTCCGATGGGACACGTGGTCACGCTGACCCTGGCGACCCTGATAGGTGCGGCGATCGGGATCGCGGTGAATGCCCTCATCCTGCCGCCGCTCCACCTGGCCGCCTCCGACGCCTCGGTTCGCGACCTCGCCGCAGCCATGGGGACGCTGCTCGGAGACATGGGCCGTGGACTGCGGGAACGGCAGCACGCCGACCGCGCACACGCGTGGCTCGAGCGGGGCAGGCACCTGGAGGAACTAGTGGTGCAGGCGCAGGAAGACGTCCGCCAGGGTCAGGAGAGCCTGCGCTGGAACACGCGGTGCGCGGTGCGCGGCAGGCACGAGCCGCTGCCCCACGGCGAGGCGCTGCGCGCCCTGCACCGGGTCTCCTTCCAGGTCCGCGGCATCGCCAGGACACTTGCCGACAACGTGGACGACCGGCACGCCGACCACCACCTGGGCCAGCTCTTCCTCGACCGGTACGCCACCACCTTGGAGGAGGCGGGGCAGGCGGTGGGATCATTCGCCGGCTCCGGGCAGGCCGCCGGCTCTGGCGGGAGCGATGCCCGCGGCGGGCTGCGCCGAGCCATCGACGAAGCCACGGACTGGCACAGGCTGATGACCGAACTGATCGAACGGGGCGCGCTGGTCAAGCCTGGCGCCTGGCACGTGTACGGATCGCTGATGACCGATGTCGAGCGTCTGCTCGCCGACCTCGACCATGCGGACCGGCTCACCGAAGCCATTCCGGCGCCCCGGCAGGCCTGATTCCGCAGCGAGTCGTCGTTTTCCCAGGCCCGCGGCGAGTGCAATCGCCGGATCGGTGGCCAGGGCGGACACACGATGTCGCCCATCGGCCCAGCGGTTCCGACTGGAAGAAGTGACGCAACGAGTGTTTCCGCAGTTCAGAGCCGTAGTTGGGCTGAGAGGCGGGCCCACGGACAGTGGAAGTCGGGATCTACGGTGCAGGTGCTGTCCGACCTGGCTCACGAACTCGGAGGCAGACGGCCCGGCAGTCCACAGAAGTAGGGTGCGTCTGGGCCAACTGCCGTGTGATGCTTGGCGGATGACAAGACCGCGAGATCATGCCAAGGTGCGTCGGAGCTATGACAGCGTGGCCTCGGAGTACTGGGGACGGATCGGCGACGAGCTCACGCACAAGCCGCTGGACCGGGCGCTGCTCACAGCGCTCCTGGAACAGACGGACGGCCTCGGGCCGGTCGCCGACCTGGGATGCGGGCCCGGACATGTGACCGGTTGGCTTGCGGACCATGGTGTCCGGTCGGTGGGGATCGATCTCTCGCCGGCGATGGTGGGGATCGCCCGCCGCGAACATCCTCGGGCGGAGTTCCGTGTCGGCGATCTCTTGCGCCTCCCTGCCGAGGACGGCGAGTTCGGGGCGGCCGTTGCGCTCTACTCGGTCATCCACCTCGAACCGTCCGAGATGCGAGCGGCCTTCGAGGAGATGCGGCGCGTGATGCGGCCTTCCGGCAGGGTCCTTGTCGCGTTCCACGTCGGCACCGAGGTAAGGCACCTGGCCGAGTGGTGGGGACTGGAGGTTGACGTGGACTTCCGCTTCTTCGAGACCGAGAGGGTCATCGGCTGGTTGAAGGACGTCGGTCTGACGGTGGAGGCGAGCCTCGAGCGGACCAGTCACCCGCGGGAGGCGGAGACCCGTCGCGCATACGTGATGGCTCGCCGCGCCGACTAGCCAGGGTCTGTTTGAAGGCGGACCCCGGCCAGAACCATTCGCTGCCGTAGCGACAGCGACCGGTCGGACATGCCGATCAACAACGCCGGCACGCCCGGACACGTCGTCGGGCCGGCGGACGTGACGGCCGCCGAGATCCACAGGACGCCCAGCCCGGGGTGCCCCGTGTGGCCCGCGAGCATGCCGGGCCCCTGCGGATCGGTCTCGCTGAGCGAGTCGAGCGCCGCCAGCAACCGGGCCGACCGCC
>NZ_JBSFJU010000067.1:0-43999 GCF_053598215.1 Kitasatospora sp. NPDC001175
TGTATGACTGGATGACGGGCGCACGCTGCGCCCACACCTGCCGTCCGCCCTGGTCTGCTGTGACACCGGGCATCGGCGGTCAGCGCTCCCTGTCGCCGGAGGCCGCGGCGCCTGCCGGCCTCGCGACTACCGCCTGCGCAGCAACAGGTGGCCCCGGCGGTAGCGCTCCTCCTCGCGCGGCTCGCGCAGCATCCGGCCGACCTCGGCGAAGCCGGCCGCGCGGGCCAGCTCGGCGAGACCGTCGACCGGCCACCGGTAGGCCGGTGCCACCTTGTGGTCGAACTCCACCACCGGCTCGCCCTCGGATTCGAAGAAGGCGAGGAGAAGATGACCGCCCGGCGCCAGCACCCGGCTGAACTCGGCGAAGTACGGGGGAAGTTCCCGCGGCGGCGTGTGGATCACCGAGTACCAGGACACGATGCCGCCCAGCTCGCCGTCGGCCACCTCGAGGGCGTCCATCGAGCCGGCCTCGAAGCGCAGGTCGGGGTAGGCCCCGCGGGCAAGGTCGATCATCACCGGCGACAGGTCGACGCCGAAGACGTCCAGCCCCAGGTCTCGCAGATGTGCCGTCACGACACCGGGACCGCAGCCGAGTTCGGCCACCCGGCCGGCATCGGAGGTGTTCACGAGCTCGGCGAACGCGGCGAGGATCGAGCGGTCCAGCGGGAGCGGGTCGAGCCCGTTCCGGACGAAGTCGGCGTAGCGAACGGCGACGGCGTCGTAGGCGTCCGCCGTCGCGGTCAGGTGGGGGGAGGGTTCAGCCATGGGGAACCACCCTAGATGACCGTCAACCCGCGGTGAGAGGTCCCCGGTCGGACGCCGGCCCGACCCTCCGTCACCCTCCTTTCGGCAGGCATCTCCGACCCGCCGCCGGATCGATCCCGGAAACATGTTCAGCGGGCATCGGTGTGCTCCCTTCCAAGGACCCGCACGGACACAACTCCCTTCACCCTCGCGTCGCCCCTGCGGCCCGGCAAGAAGGGGAGCCTTCCACTGGCCGATCGCGGGGCACCGGGCCGCGTACGAGCCGTGACGCCGCCGCGGGCCGAACGGGCCCTAGGTGGACCGGGACCGGCCACGCGTCTTCTTCCGCTGCTCCTCGCCCGGCCCGCCGTCTGCCTGCGGCGCCCTCAGCGAGAACCAGCAGACCTTGGTTCCGAACAGCCAGGTCACCCCCAGATACAGGTCCGGGCCCACCTGGCGGATCTCGTCACGCACGCCGCCCACGACGAGGGACGTCCTGGAGTAGTCGATGACGATGCACTCCTCGCCGTCCAGCAGACTCGGTCCCGGAGCCACCGTGGCGAGGACCGCCAGCACGTCCAGCGCGGACAGCCGATTGCTCAGGTAGCCCGCGTCGCGGTCGAAGACCTTGCCCCGCCACACGCCCAGACGGATCAATGCGGCGATCGGCCGGGTCAGGGCCGTGCCCGCGCCGATGATGGCGGTGCCTTCCATCGGGCCGTCGGGGATGTCACCAGGCATGCTCACCCGGAAGAGTTCTTCCAGTCGCTCGTCCTCGGCGCTGAGCAGATCATCCTCACTGACTGTCACGATCATCCTCCGGGCGGTCGCCCTGGTCGCTCGCAGCCCGGCGTCGTCGCACCGACCGGTCTCCCCCGGCCGTTCCTTCATCAGGCCAGTGCGGTGTCCGACTCCGAGGCCGCGCATCGCAACAGGACCGCGGTATCGGGTCGACTCAACGATGGAGGCTGTCGGCGCGGACCACCTCCGCTGTTGGCGCAAACGGCTGACAGCCGCCGCGGAAGCCGGACTCCGAGGTCGCCGGTGAGAGCCACACGCCGGCCGCGCGGTGAGTCGGGGCCGCCCTCGTGCGCCATGCCTCGCGGCAGGTCGCGAGGCGCCTTCTGGTGGCAACGACAATGATGCAGGCCTAGTTTGGGGCCTGTGCCGAAGTACCGAGTGCGGCGCCCACACGACCGCGTCGCGCCCCATGGTGATGTTCCATGACCCGAAACCGATATCCGCTCGCGCCCAGCGGCGCCGACGTTCACGCCTTCCGCACTGACGTTCGCCCGCAGCGCGACCGAGTCCATCACGGGGGTCGGAGCGACCTGTACGGCGCACCGAGGCATCGGTGTCCGCCGGGCCGGTCCACTCACTCCGGAGAGCACATGAACCGGTCAACGCCCTGCCCTTGCTGAGGATCAGGGCGCTGACCGGTACCACCGGGCCGGGGCAGCGGGATTTCCGGTATGCGATGCGAGCCGCACTTCCACCTGGCTGGACTCCCCGTGTCATACCTCGGACATGTCCGAAATGACAGCTATAGGGGCTGTCGTTACGTTCGTCGCAGATCGGTCGCCCGGCCGACATCCATGTGACGGAGAGAAGTGACATGCGCACGCGTACGTTAACTGTGGCCGCTGCCGGAAGCGCGGCGGTCCTTGCGGCCACCGGTATCACCTACGCCTCGACCGCCGAATCCGCCCCGGTGTCCCCGTCTGTTCAGCGAGTGGCCCAGCCCGTCCAGCGAGTGGCCCAGCCCGTCCAGCCGGCCACCCCCGCTGCGGCTGTCTCGGGCAGCGGACACGCAAACGGGGAGAAGGACGAGGGCCGCGACCGCGAGGGTGGCGGACGCGCAGGCGGAGACAGGGACGAGGGCCGCGACCACGAGGGCCGCGACCACGAGGGCGGCGGACACGGCCGCGGCCACGAGGAAGAGGGGAGGATCTTCTTCAACGACCGCGCGTACTCCGCCTCCACTGACGGCTGCATCACTGCGGTCAGCGGACTGGGCTCCAGCAGCTTCAGCGTTTTCAACGACAGCCGGAAGACTGTCGAGGTCTTCCGCGGCTTCACCTGTGACAACGGCGCCCCGGTCGCCACCGTGGGTCCCCACGGCGAAACCGACGGCGTTGTGACCCGCACCGTCCACGGAGGCCTGTTCGGTGACGACGGTGTCGCGGGCAGCTTCCTGGTGATCGGCGACTACGACGAGTGGTGACAGCGCCGCCCGGAGGGCGGGACAGCTCCCGGCCCGCCGGGGCCGGGCCGACGTTCCCAGCTTCGTGGATATCCGTGGGGTCGCAGTGGGCACCTGCCTGGCGGGCTGCGGCAGGTGCCCACTGACGGGAGCTCAGACGGGAACTCGGACCGTTCCCGTCCCGCCGACCAGGCGGCCGCGCCGGCGTCCTGCCGAGCCCCCACGGCGTGGCTGAGACCTGCTGCCGGGGTGAGTGGCGCAGGCTTCCGGCCACCTCGGACTCTGCCCAGCGAACCATCGTCGACCTGCTGCGGAGCCGTCGATGCCGGTCAGCGCCGGTAACCCTCGGACGGCCCACTGACGGCCCATGGGCTACTCGGCCAGAGCCCGCCTCCCGGTTGGGGCAGCCCGCCGGCAGTCAGCCGCCCCGACACGACGTCGGCGTTGCCGCAACCGGACACCAACCCGTGCAGCCCTGGCGTTCCTCAGCCCTCGGTGAACGGTCAGGACGTACCAGTGATCCGGAGTTGCGTCGTCCACGATCTTCGCAACGCTGGGGCCCGCCGTGGCACACGGCTACCGCCACTCCAGGACGACATCGCCGTAGCCCAGAGCTGTGGCCGCCTCCTGAGGGGTGACCTGCTGCGGCTGGGCGCCAGGGCTGAGGTCGGTGACGAACGCGGTCTCCTGGTTGCCCTGGACCGAGCGGAACAGCAGCTTCTTCCCGTCGGCCGAGATGGCCTGGGGGATGTTCTTCCGGTCGGTCGCCGGGAGCAGGACGGGGCCGGCGGCATCCATGGCGTTGTCGTAGTCGTTCGGGTGCATCCGGTCGACGTCGAGGGTCCACAGGTTGTTCTGATAGGGCGGCTTCGGGCTCCCGATTTTGGTTGGGGCGCAGAGCAGTGTGTGGTTGTCGATCCACCCGGACGGCCTGCAGTCCATGTCTTTGATCTGGCTGGCGCTTCCGTCGGCCTTCAGAAGCCCACTGGACGTCACCGTCACCACGTTCTGGCCCTCCCCGTCGACGTACGCGACTGCGCGCTTTCCGTCCGGGCTGAAGTACACGCTTCCGCCGGTCACACCGTGCAGGGGGCTGCCCCCCAGGGTCAGGCCGAGGTCGCCGAATCCGGCGGGGGAACCGCTCCACTGCTCGGTGAGCCGGTGGTCGGAGGTGAGGTCGCGACTGGCGATGTGGTCCTGGCCACTCGGGTCGCGGTACGTGAACCAGACGCTCCCGCCGTCGGGGGCGAAGAGTGCGTCCTTCTCCTGGGGAGTGCTGGCGAAACCTGAGCTGGTGCCGGTGAGGTCGGTGAAGTTGCCCTTGCGGTCGACGTAGCCGACGTGGCTCGCGCCTGTCTTGTCGTCGGTGGTGACCACCGCGAGCCGACTGAAGTCGTGGTCGAAGAGCTGACGGACCCGAGGCCCGAAGGCGTTGTCGGAGGCATTGTCATTGCTGCTGCCGGAGGTGGGGAAGTTGCCCGCACACAGCTCCTGCAGGGCGCTCAGCTTGGCTCCGGCCCCGGGGCGGGAGCCGACCACCGCCGTTGCCGGAACGGTGAACTCGACCGATGCCACCTTCTTCCAGCTGCCGGGCTCGAAGCCTTCCACCCACACCTTGGCGGGCCTGGACGCGGGCACGGTGCAACCTGCACTGATCACGAGGTCCCGGTCGCGAAAGGCCGCGTCAGTGGCGGCGGCGCTCGGTGACTTCTGCGTCGAGTCCTGCGCGGGCGCCGTGCTGCGTCCGTCCGAGGCAGCACGCGGTGAAGAGCCCCCGCAGCCGGTGACCAGGGGAAGCGCTAGAGCTGCCATCGCCGCCAGCGGTACCAGTCGCCCGGCGGCATGCCGTGTCCGCGTGTATCCCATGAAGACCCCCATTGTTGTGCAGTGCAGTGCCGTGCCTGGAGCTGACGGTGGACAGGTAGAAGATCTCAGATGAGGGTGCCCATGATCTACGTCATTGGCCGCCCACGACGTGTTGCTGAGTCGAGGGCGCCGGCGGCGGCTGCGGTGGCACTTGATGGGGGTGCGGGCGGGGGTGTGCGGCGGCTGGGTGCTCGGCGCTTCCCCATCTCGGCCGGGGACGCCGCGGTAGTCCGGGCCTGCCACGGCGCCGAGTCGGCGACTGGAGCGAGGAGGCGGCCTCGGAGAAGCGGCGGAAGGTGCGTCCTGGTTCCCCCGGGGTCGCACTCGGCGCTGCTGAGGGTGGATCAGTAGCGGCGGCTCGGGAGTGGGATCCACTCCCCGATCGCTCCCAAGGGCGCTCAGAAACCAGTCAGGGCCCTGATCCTCAGTGAGGATCAGGGCCCTGACCTGGTACTACTGGGTCGGGGTGGCGGGATTTGAACCCACGGCCTCTTCGTCCCGAACGAAGCGCGCTACCAAGCTGCGCCACACCCCGGTCTTTCCTTTGTTGCTTCCGTCTCCGTCGCAACGAGTAGAACTCTACCGGACGAGTGCCGAGAGGTGAAATCCGCCCCTCCAAAAGGGACAAAAGGGGCGGATTGACGCGCGAGGGCTGATCAGGGCTTGGGGGTGAGGGTGAGGAGGGTGGCTTCGGGAGGGCAGGCGAACCGGATGGGGGTGTATCGGTTGGTGCCGCAGCCGGCCGAGACGTGCAGGTAGGAACGGTGGCCGTCGGCCTGGTGGGAGGAGAGGCCCTTGACCCGGTCGGTGTCGAGGTCGCAGTTGGTGACGAGGGCGCCGTAGAAGGGGATGCAGAGCTGCCCGCCGTGGGTGTGGCCGGCGAGGATCAGCGGATAGCGGTCGGCGGCGAAGGCGTCGAGCACCCGCAGGTAGGGCGCGTGCACCACGGCGAGCGAGAGGTCGGCGTCGGCGGACGGGCCGCCGGCCACCTCGGCGTAGCGGTCACGGCGGATGTGCGGGTCGTCCAGGCCGGTGAACTCGATGTCGAGTCCGGCGACCTTCAGCCGCCCCCGGGTGTTGGTGAGGTTGAGCCAGCCGGCCGCGTCGAAGCCGTCCCGGAGCTGCTCCCACTCGATGTGGCAGGCGCCGGTGATGCCGCGCCGGCCGGTCCCGTCGGGGTTGTTCAGCCCGTGCACCCCGGTGCGCAGCGCCTTCAGGTAGCGCGCGGGGTTCTTCTTGGCGGGGCCGTAGTAGTCGTTGGAGCCGAAGACGTACGCGCCGGGGAACTCCATCAGCGGCCCGAGGGCGTCCAGCGCGTACGGGATGCCGTCCGGGTCGGAGAGGTTGTCGCCGGTGTTGACCACCAGGTCGGGGCGGAGCGCGGCCAGGCTCTGCAGCCAGCGGTGCTTCTTGCGCTGTCCGGCGACCATGTGGATGTCGGAGACCTGGAGCACCCGGATCGGCCGCGCGCCCTTCGGCAGGATCGGGACGTCGACCCGGCGCAGCCGGAACGAGCGGACCTCGTAACCGGCGGAGTAGACGAGACAGGCGGCGCCGGTGGCGGCGATGCCGAGGGGGACGGAGTACAGCGGTCGCATCGGTCCATCGTCGCAGACGCCGAAAGCGCGCGTGAACGGGCGGTTCCCCGCTCTGAGCAGCCGGATTCGCAGACTGTCGGCCCCGGCGGATCGGGGCCGTCGGCCTTGCGGATCGCCGCCGCGGACCTCGGTGGATCCCGGCAGTCAGGAGGGAGCTGACAGCCGGTCGGGTACGTCGGTGCCGAGTGGCGTACGGACCCCGAGGATCACGCTCAGGTCCGACGCCAGCGGCAGTTCGACGGCGCGCAGCGCGGGGTGCCGCAGCCAGTGCAGCCGGGCTCGGTCGGGCTCCCCCCGGTGCAGCGGGGGCCAGTCGGCGGACGGGGTGAAATCGTCGATCACCAGGACCCCGCCGGGAGTGAGCAGTCGGACGGGATCCGCGGCTTCCCCGGGGTCGCCCGGCAGCAGCGCCGGCGGGCCGCCCTTGGCCTGGCCGCCGCCGTCGAGGACCAGCAGGTCGTACGGGGCGTGGCGGTACAGCTCGGTCCAGTCCGCATGCAGGACCCGGACGGCGGGGTGCCCGGCGAAGAGCCGTCCCGCGGCGGCGGCCCGTGCCTCGTCGCGCTCGGCACTGACCAGCCGGACGCCCTCGCGGGCCCCGGTGGCCAGCCAGGCCAGTCCGACGCCGAAGCCGGTGCCGGTCTCGCCGATCCGGGCGTGGGCGCCGCCGGCGAGCGCGCGCAGCAGTCGGCCCTGTTCCGGGCGGCAGGAGTTCGCGAAGCCGGCCTCCCGGGCCGCGGTGACCGCCTGGGCCACCAGGGGCGGGAGGTCGCTCTCGGTCCGGTGGGCATCGGTTCCGTTGGGCGACATTGCGCCATCCTCTCCCGGCCGCCGCCGCTCTGTCCGGCGAACGGGAGGAGGTGCGTTGACGGCCCGTCGGCAGGGCTGGGTGTGGTTCCGACGGGGTGGCGCGAGTCCCCGGGGTGCGGTCCCGGCGGGGCGACGCGGGTTCCCGGGCCGGTTATTCGGGAGCGTCGGGTTTCCGCAGGTGGGACACTCATCAGCATGACAACGCTCAAGGAGCAGCTGCACGAGGACCTCACGGCTGCGATCAAGGCCCGGGACGAGCTGCGCGCGTCCACGATCCGGCTGACACTGGCCGCCGTCACCAGCGAGGAGGTGGCCGGCAAGGAGAAGCGCGAGCTGACGGACGACGAGGTGCTGAAGGTGATCGCCCGGGAGGCGAAGAAGCGCCGGGAGGCGGCCGAGGCCTTCGAGAACGCCGGTCGGGTGGATTCGGCCGCGCAGGAGCGCGCCGAGGGTGAGTTGCTGGCGCACTACCTGCCCAAGCAGCTCAGCGACGAGGAGCTGAAGGCGATCGTCGCTGCCGCGGTGGCCGAGAGCGGTGCTACCGGACCGCAGGGCATGGGCGCGGTGATGAAGCTGGTGCGTCCGAAGGTCGAGGGCGTCGCCGAGGGCGGCCGGGTGGCCGCCGCGGTGAAGGCCGCACTGTCGGGCTGATCCGCCGAGGTCCGGGCTGATCCGCCGGCCGGCCTGGACACGAAGAGGACGGACACGGCGAAGGGGTGCCCCCGCTGTGGGGGCACCCCTTCGCCGTACCGTGGGTGTCAGTGGTGCTTGCCGCCCTTGCCGGGCCCACCGTTGCCGCCGCCGATGACGCCCGGCGGCAGGGTGAAGCCGCCGTTGATCAGGCCGGTGGCGCCGTTGCCGTTGGCACCTCCGTCGCCGGCGGGCGGCGCGGGGTTGGCGGGCTCGGTGTTGCCGCCGCCGGGAGGGGTGGCCGGGTCGGGGATGGACACCAGCTGGAAGCTGCTCTTCGGGGTGCCCGCCACGGCGTCGTTCATGGCCATCTGCCAGATCGGGCCGGGGCCGGAGGAGCCGTAGACCGAGTCGAAGTACTCGCCGCCGATGGTGATGTTGCGCATGGAGACGTTGCCGCCGGGGCCGCCGAGCCAGACGGCGGTGGCGAGGTCGGGGGTGTAGCCGTTGAACCAGGCGGCGTAGCGGTTGTCGGTGGTACCGGTCTTACCGGCGAACTCGCGGCCGTCGTTGATCTTGATGTTGGACGCGGTGCCCTTCTCGATCACCGTCTTCAGCAGGGTGTTGACCCCGTCGGCGGTGGTCCCGAGCATCGCCTGGGTGCAGTTGGCCTGCGGGACGGCCAGCTTCTTGCCGTCGGCACCGACCACCGAGCTGATCGCGATCGGGTCGCAGTACAGGCCGCGGGCGGCGAAGGCGGCGTAGACGGCGGCCATCCGCATCGGGCTGACCTCGACCGCGCCGAGGATGCTCGAGGGCTGCTGGACCAGGGGCGCACCGCTGGCCAGGGTCTTGATGCCGAGCTTGTTGACCATCTGCTTCATCGGGCAGAGGCCGACGTCCTTGCCGAGCTCGACGAAGTAGGTGTTGACCGACTTGGCCATCGCCTCCTTCATGTCGTACGGCCCGACCTCGCTCGAGCTCTCGTTCTCGACCGTGCTGCCGTCGGCCTTCCAGGTGCCGTTGCAGGTGGTCATGGTCGGGTACGGGATCTGGTGCTCGGACGGGTACTGCTGGGTGATCGGCGTGCCCGACTCCAGCGCGGCCGCCGCCAGGATCGGCTTGAAGGTCGAGCCGGGGGAGAAGCCGTTGCCGCCGCCCATCGCCGCGTCGACGTTGAGGTTGAGCACGGTCTGGTTCTGCTTGGCGTCCAGGCCGTAGGGGCGGGTCTGGGCCATCGCCAGGATCTCGCCGGTGCCCGGCTTGATCATGGTCATCGCGGCCGAGACGGAGTCGGTCGGGTTGACCTTGGTGGTGACCGCCTTGTACGCCGCCGCCTGCTTCTCGGGGTCGATGGTGGTGTAGATCTTCAGGCCGCCCTGGCTCCAGAGCTTCTGCCGGTCGGCCTGGGTCTTGCCGAACACCGGGTCCATCTTCACCACGTGCCGGACGTAGTCGCAGAAGAAGCCCATGCCCGCCTGGGCGGTGATGCAGCCGTTCAGCGGCTCCTTGTACTTGATGCCGAGCGGGGAGGCCAGCGCGTCCTTGGCCTGCTGCGGGGTGATGTGCTTGTACTCCAGCAGCTTGTTGATCACCGTGTTGCGGCGGTTCTGCGCGGCCTGGGGATGCAGGACCGGGTCGTACGCCGACGGGTTCTGCACCAGACCGGCCAGCATCGCGGCCTCGGGGATGGTCAGGTCCTTGGCGCTCTTGCTGAAGTAGCGGGTGGCGGCCGCCTCGACGCCGTACGCCTGGTGGCCGTAGAAGGTGATGTTCAGGTAATTGGTGAGGATCTGATCCTTGCTCAGGTCCTCCTCCAGCTTGATGGCGTACTTCAGCTCCTGGATCTTGCGACCCATGCTCTTCCTCGTGGCCTCCAGGAACGCGTCCTGGTCGTCACCGGCCTGCTCCACGTTGACGTTCTTCACGTACTGCTGGGTCAGCGTGGAGGCGCCCTGGGCGGCGGAGCCGGACTCGGCGTTCTTGCTGGCCGCGCGGATGATGCCCTTGAGGTCGATGGCGCCGTGCTCGAAGAAGCGGTTGTCCTCGATGTCGACCTGGGCCTGCCGCATGATCGGGGCCATCTGGTCCTTGGTGAGGACGGTGCGGTCCCGGTCGAAGACCTTGGCGATCACGCCGCCCTTGGCGTCGTAGATGTACGAGGCCTGGGAGAGCGGCGGGGTCTTGAAGTCGTCCGGGATGTTGTCGAAGCTCTCGGCGGTGTCCTTCGCGGTCAGCCCGAGTGCGCCGACGGCGGGCATCGCCATGCCCGCGACCAGCAGTCCGGCCAGCACGCTGGTGCCCAGGAACTTGAGTCCGAGGCCGGCCATGTCGACAGGATGTCGCGAGGGTCGCTGAGGTGCCATGGGGAAACCCTACGTTGCCAAATACCGGGCGAGAGGGCAGGTGTTCGCCTACGCTTGTCACAAGACTGCGACAGCTTCGCTCTGTTCATCGCCATCACTCTTGTGAGTGATGAGCTTTGTCCGATTCGCCACAGTTTGTGATGGTTGGAATCGGGTCCTGATGGCGGCTCCATGGCGCAGCGTGACGAGAGTGGTCCGAGTGGCTCTGACAAGCCCTGCGACCTGCGATCACTCCAACGAGTGAGAAGTCAGATACCCATAGTCCGATCGGGTCATTTGAGATTGAGCCCGTAGGGGCTGTTGCGCGCTGTCGTTCTTCCGTAACGTCCTCAACTGGCAACGGTGAATATGCCGTTGCCGCCGTGGGGGAGCCCCGATTCGGGAGAGGACGGCGCCAGCATGGGCTGGGTGGACGACTGGAGTGCGCAGGCCGCCTGCCGCACGAGTGATCCGGACGAGCTGTTTGTTCAGGGGGCGGCGCAGAACCGCGCCAAAGCGGTGTGCAGCGGCTGCCCGGTGCGCACCGAGTGCCTGGCGGACGCGCTCGACAACCGGGTCGAGTTCGGCGTGTGGGGCGGTATGACCGAGCGCGAGCGCCGGGCGCTCCTGCGCCGCAGGCCGACGGTGATGTCCTGGCGCCGGCTGCTGGAGACGGCCCGGACGGAGTACGAGGAGTCGCTGGCGACTGGCGTCATCCTCACCGACTACGCCCAGGCGGGCTGAGCACGGCCGGGCCGGCCATGGGCGGGCGGCTCGCCTCGCCGGGCTACGCCGCGTCGGGCAGTACAACGTCGGGCAGTACAACATCGGGCTTCACCGCGTCGGGTCCCGTCACGTCGGCCTCCGTCGCGCCGGGCTGCGCCTGTCGGCCGCACCGCTCCGCGGGCCACGCCGTCCGCAGGTCACGCGTCCGCAGGTCACTCCGTTCTGCCGAGGCGGTCGCCGATGGCGCGCAGGCCGTCCAGGTCGTGCACGTCGCCGGGCAGCGCGCTAACCTCCACGATCGGTACGTCCGGGTAGACCGACACGAAGCGGTCCCGGGTGCGCCGCTCCCGGTCCATGATCTGCATGCGTTCGGCGTGCAGTCGGAGCAGTCCGGCAGCCAGTGACTCGGCCGCCGCGGAGTTCGGTGAGCCGTTCTCCTCCAGCGCCTCGGCCGCCGCCAGTGCCCGTTCCGCCGTGAGCTGGGGCGCGTCGGTGCCGTGCACCCGGTTGAGCACCAGTCCGGCCAGCGGCATCTCGTCCGCTGCCAGCCGGTCCACGAAGTAGGCCGCCTCGCGCAGCGCGTCCCGCTCCGGCGCCGCCACCACCAGGAAGGCCGTGCCCGGCGCCTTGAGCAGCTGGTAGGTGCGGTCCGCCCGCTCGCGGAAGCCGCCGAACATCGAGTCCATGGCGCCGACGAAGGTCTGAACATCCGTCAGCAGCTGGGCGCCGAAGATCTTGCCGAGGGTGCCGGTCAGCAGGCCCATGCCGACGTTGAGGAACCTCATCGCGCTGCGCCCGCCGACCTTGGCGGGGGCGGTCAGCAGCCGGATCACCTTGCCGTCCAGGAAGGAGCCGAGGCGGTTCGGCGCGTCCAGGAAATCCAGCGCGGAGCGGGACGGCGGGGTGTCGACCACGATCAGGTCCCACTCGTCGGCCGCTCGCAGCTGGCCGAGCTTCTCCATCGCCATGTACTCCTGGGTGCCGGCGAAACCGGCCGACAGGGACTGGTAGAAGGGGTTCTCCAGGATCGCCTTCGCCCGGGCGGGCTCCGCGTGGGCCAGCACGACCTCGTCGAAGGTCCGCTTCATGTCGAGCATCATGGCGTGCAACTCGCCCGCCCGTCGCCCGCCGCCGCCCTCGGCCGAGCCTCCCCCTGACTCCGTGCGGGGGGACCCTCCTCGCGGCGCCCCTTCCATCTGCCGGGTGCCCTTGACCGGGCGCGGGGTGTTGTCCAGCTCGGTGAGGCCCATCGACTGGGCGAGCCGGCGGGCCGGGTCGATGGTCAGCACGACCACCTTCCGGCCGCGCTCCGCCGCCCGCAGACCGATCGCGGCGGCGGTGGTGGTCTTGCCGACCCCGCCCGAGCCGCAACAGACCACGATCCGGGTCTTCGGGTTGTCGATCAGCGCATCGATCGCCAGCAGCGCCGTCATGCTGCCCCCTGTCGCTTCAGCTCGCCCGCCAGCCGGTACAGGCCGCCGAGGTCCACGCCCTCGCCGAGCAGCGGGAGTTCGTATGTCGGCAGTCTCAACTGCTGCAGCGCCGAACGCTGTTCGCGCTCCAGCTCGACCCGCTCGGCGTGCTCACGGGCCTGTTCGAGCAACGGGTCCAGCAGCGGCTCGACCGCCGTACGGACCGTCGCCGCCGTCCGTGAGCGGCCGCCGAGGCCGGCCTCGCCGAGCGCCCGCGCGACCTCCTCGCGGTGGTCCCCGTCAACCGCCGCCACCGCGGCGGCGTCCAGGACCGGCGGGCGGACCATGTTCACCAGCACGCCGCCGACCGGCAGACGGGCCTCGTGCAGTTCGGTGATGCCGTCCACGGTCTCCTGCACCGGCATCTCCTCCAGCAGGGTGACCAGGTGCACCGCGGTCTCCGGCGACCTGAGCACCCGCATCACCGCCTGCGCCTGGCCGTGGATCGGCCCGATCCTGGCCAGCCCGGCCACCTCGGAGTTGACGTTCAGGAATCTGGTGATCCGCCCGGTCGGCGGCGCGTCCATCACGATCGCGTCGTAGGCGCGGCGTCCGTCGGGGCCCTTGCGGCGGGCCGCCTCGCAGGCCTTGCCGGTCAGCAGCACGTCCCGGACACCCGGTGCGATGGTGGTCGCGAAGTCGACGAATCCGACCTTCTGCAGGGCCTTCCCGGCCAGGCCGAGCTTGTAGAACATGTCGAGGTACTCGAGCAGTGCCAGCTCGGTGTCGATCGCCAGCCCGAAGATCTCCCCGGAGCCCTTGCCGGGCAGACCGAGCTGGGCCGGGGTGACGGCGGCGATCTTCCGCTCCTCGTAGGGCAGTGCGGCGATCCCGAACAGCTCGGCGATGCCCTGCCGGCCCTCGACCTCGATCAGCAGTGTCCGGCCGCCCTCGGCGGCGAGGGCTATGGCCAGCGCGGCGGCCAGCGTGGTCTTGCCCGTCCCGCCCTTGCCGCTGACGACGTGCAGTCGGACGCCCTCCCAGTCCGGGCCGCCGGTGGCGTCCGGCGCGCTCTCCCCGTCCGGTGCGCCGGGCCCGCCTGCCCCGGAGCGCCCCGCGGGGGCCCCCTTCGAGGTGGGTCGGTCCGCTGGGCCGGGAGTGCTCGCCACGCTCCGTCTCCGTCCGTCCGTTGGCCGGCACCCCTGGGGCGCCCTTCCCGCGAGGGTAACCAGCGGCGGCTCGCGATGCGGGGAGCACCCTGGCACCCCGGCGGATTCATGCCCGCTTTGTGGCTCACCTCACACCCGCGGTGCGCGGCCCGGCGGACCCGGTGCGTGCGGCACGGGCGGCGGCCGGTCCTCGTCTAGAGTCAGCGCCATGACCAAGTGGGAATACGTCACCGTGCCGCTGCTCGTGCACGCCACCAAGCAGATCCTCGACACCTGGGGCGAGGACGGCTGGGAGCTCGTCCAGGTCGTCCCGGGGCCGAACAACCCCGAGCAGCTGGTTGCCTACCTCAAGCGGGAGAAGAGCTGATGAGCAAGGTTGAGGAGAAGCTGGCCGAGCTCGGCCTGACCCTCCCCGAGGTGGCCAAGCCGGTGGCCGCGTACGTCCCGGCGATCCGCTCCGGCGAGTACGTCTTCACCTCGGGCCAGCTGCCGGTGGTCGAGGGCAAGCTGCCGAAGACCGGCAAGGTCGGCGCCGAGGTCACCCCGGACGAGGCCAAGCAGCTGGCGCAGACCTGTGCGCTCAACGCGCTGGCCGCCGTGAAGTCCGTGATCGGCGACCTGGACCGGATCGAGCAGGTCGTCAAGGTGGTCGGTTTCGTCGCCTCCGCCCCCGACTTCACCGGCCAGCCCGCCGTGATCAACGGTGCCAGCGAACTGCTCGGCGAGGCGCTCGGCGAGGCCGGTGTGCACGCCCGCAGCGCGGTCGGCGTCGCGGTCCTGCCGCTGGACGCCCCGGTCGAGGTCGAGATCCAGGTCCGGGTCCGGGCCGGCTCCTGACGGACGGTACGGGACGGCCGGGGCCGGTCATGGCCCGACCCCGGCCGCCGCGGTTCCTCCGGGCCCTGTCCAAGCCGGGCCTCACCCGCTTAGCATCCGGGCATGGATCACCGAGCACCGTCGGCCCCGATGCCGCCTTCCTGGCCCGCCCGGATCCGGGCGGTGGAGTCCGGCGAGCTGACCCCGCCCGTGCCGAAGCCCGCTGCCACGGTGGTGCTGCTGCGCGACGCGGCCGAGGGCCCGCAGGCGTACCTGCTGCGCCGCCGCACCTCCATGGCCTTCGCGGGCGGGATGTACGCCTACCCGGGCGGCGGAGTGGACCCGCGCGACGCCGAGGCCGAACTCGCCTGGGCCGGGCCCTCACCGCGGGAGTGGGCCGAGCGGCTCGGCGTGGACGCCCGCACCGCGCAGGCGGTGGTCTGCGCGGCCGTCCGGGAGACCTTCGAGGAGGCCGGTGTGCTGCTGGCCGGGCCGGACGCCCACAGCACCGCCGAGCCCCGGGACTGGACCGAGCAGCGGGCCGCCCTGGAGGCCCACCGGCTCTCCTTCGCCGACTTCCTGCAGAGCAACGGGCTGCTGCTGCGCAGCGACCTGCTGGCTGCCTGGGCCCGCTGGGTCACCCCGGCCTTCGAGGAGCGCCGGTACGACACCTGGTTCTTCGTCGCCGCACTGCCCGCCGACCAGCAGGCCGCGCTCCAGGTCGGCGAGGCCGACCGGGTCGCCTGGCTGCCGCCCGCCGAGGCCGTCCGGGGCCATGCGGAGGGCCGGTACGGCATGCTGCCGCCGACCGTGACGGTGCTGCGCGAGCTGCTGCCGGTCCGGACGGCGGCGGAGGCGCTCACGGCGGCGGCGGACCGGCGGATCGAACCCGTCCTCGGCCGGGCCACGGTGGCCGGCGACCGGCTGACGGTGCGATGGTCTGGGTACGAGGAGCTGACCATCGACGGCCACTTCCCGCCGTGACCCGCTGATGGACCGGCCTGCACCCCCACAGCCACTTTGCGAACCCAGGAAGGAATCCCGCCCGATGAACCACGACGAAGTGGCTCCGCGCCCGGCACGCGCCCTGCCGGGTGACGCCGCGCCGATCCGTTCGCTCCCCGCCCGTACGCCGGCCGGTGGCCGCTACGACGCCGCACCGGCCGGCGAGACCGGCAAGCGCCCGCTGGAGCGCGCCCTCCCGCTGCGCTCACTGATCCGGAGCAGCGAGGGCGGCCGGTGAGCGGACTGCTGCCGGGCGACCCCGCCGCCACCGTCGGCGGTGAGGCCACCGCCCGGGCGCTGTGCGTGCTGGCGCCCAACCCGTCGCCGATGACGCTGGACGGCACCAACACCTGGCTGCTCTCCGAACCGGGCTCGGACCTCGCGGTGGTGGTCGATCCGGGCCCGCTGGACGAGGGCCATCTGCGCCGGGTCGTCGACGCCGCCGAGCAGCGCGGCAAGCGGGTGGCGCTGACGCTGCTGACCCACGGGCACCACGACCACGCCGAGGGGGCCGCCCGCTTCGCCGAGCTGACCGGCACCGAGGTGCGGGCCCTCGACCCGGCGCACCGGCTGGGTTCCGAGGGGCTGCACGGCGGACAGGTGCTCGACGTCGGCGGTCTGGAGCTGCGGGTGGTCGCCACGCCCGGGCACACCGCGGACTCGCTGACCTTCCACCTGCCGGCCGACGGCGCGATCATCACCGGGGACACCGTGCTCGGCCGGGGCACCACGATGGTCGCCCATCCGGACGGCAGGCTCGGCGACTACCTGGACTCACTGCGGCGGCTGCACACCATGGCGGCCGAGCACGACGTACGGACCGTGCTGCCGGGACACGGCCCGGTGCTCGCGGACGCGCTCGGCGCGGTCGACTACTACCTGGCGCACCGGGCCACCAGGCTCGCCCAGGTGGAGACGGCGGTCGAGGACGGGTGCCGGACGGCCGCGGAGGTGGTGGCCCGGGTGTACGCGGACGTGGACCGCTCCCTCTGGCCGGCGGCCGAACTGTCGGTCCAGGCCCAGCTCAGCTATCTGGAGGAGCACGGCCTGATCTGACGCGCGGCGGAGCCCGCCGTCACGGGGCAGGGCAAGCCGGCAGGGGCCCGGGGACGGTTCCCCGGGCCCCTGCCGGCTCAGGGAGCGGTGCTCAGCGCGAGCGGCGGGAGAGGCGCTCGACGTCCATCAGGACGACCGCGCGGGCCTCCAGCTTCAGCCAGCCGCGGCCGGCGAAGTCGGCGAGCGCCTTGTTGACCGTCTCGCGGGAGGCGCCGACCAGCTGGGCCAGCTCCTCCTGGGTCAGGTCGTGGGCGACGTGGATGCCCTCCTCGGACTGCACGCCGAAGCGGCGGGAGAGGTCGAGCAGTGCCTTGGCCACGCGGCCGGGCACGTCGGAGAAGACCAGGTCGGACATCACGTCGTTGGTCCGGCGCAGGCGGCGGGCGATGGCCCGGAGCAGCGCGATGGACACCTCGGGGCGGGCGTGCAGCAGCGGCAGCAGGTCGCCGTGCCCGAGGCCGAGCAGCTTGACCTCGGTGAGCGCGGTGGCGGTCGCGGTGCGCGGGCCCGGGTCGAAGAGCGACAGCTCGCCGATCATCTCGCTGGGGCCGAGGACGGCGAGCATGTTCTCGCGGCCGTCCGGCGAGGCGCGGTGCAGCTTCACCTTGCCCTCGACCACGACGTAGAGCCGGTCGCCCGGGTCGCCCTCGTGGAACAGCGACTCGCCGCGGGCGAGTGTCACCTCGGTCATGGAAGCGCGCAGCTCGGCGGCCTGATCGTCGTCGAGAGCCGCGAAGAGCGCGGCACGCCGCAGAACGTCGTCCACGAGCTTCCTCCTGCTGGGTGTGGGGCGGTCCTACTCGTCAAGACTGCATCACCAAGGATGACGCATGTCGCTCCGATCATATGAGGAGGGGGTGGGGCGCGGTGCGTGGTGCGCGGCCATTTGTACTCACCGTGACCTTCGAATCCTGGGCGAGGCATCACCGGAAGTGCGTACACATTCGGTAAAGAGAAGGTCAAGACGGCAGTGTCGGGGCCAGGAGTGGGCCCATAACATGCAGTCGAGTCCATCTTTAGACTCCAGCACATCAATCGACATGAGTCGTCCTTCGGAACGGGAAGATCTGTGGCTATGGGGCGTGGCAGGCAAGGGGAGCTCAGCCGGCCGGTGGCGGTGGTCGGCCTGGGGTGCCGGTTTCCGCAGGCCGAGGGGGTCGATCGGTACTGGTCGCTGCTCATGGCGGGCACCGACGCGGTGACACCGGTCCCGGCGGACCGCTTCGACATCGACGCGTACTACCAGGCCGAACCCGGCATCGCGGGCAAGACGGTCTCGCGCCACGGCGGCTTCCTGACGGACGTCTTCGGTTTCGACGCCGCCTTCTTCGGCATCTCGCCGGCCGAGGCGAGGACCATGGACCCGCAGCAGCGGCTGCTGCTCCAGGCCGCCTGGGAGGCGCTGGAGGACGCGGGCATCCGCCCCTCCTCGCTGGCGGGCAGCCGGTCCGGGGTGTTCGTCGGGCAGGCCACCGCCGAGTACGCCGACCTGCCGCAGCCGCTGTCCCGGCGGGGGATCCACGACTCTGCGGGCCGCCGGATCCGCGCGGTCACCGCAGGACGCCTCTCCTACGCCCTGGACCTGCGCGGCCCCAGCATCGTCACCGACACCGCCTGTTCCTCCTCGCTGGTCGCCGTGCACTCCGCCCGGCAGAGCCTGCTCACCGGGGAGAGCGACCTGGCGATCGCGGCGGGCGTCAACGTCATCCTGGCCCCGGACGACGCGGTGGCGTACTCGCAGGCCGGGATGCTCGCCGCCGACGGCCGGTGCAAGTTCGGCGACGCCGCCGGGGACGGTTTCGTCCGCAGCGAGGGCATCGGCGTCGTGGTGCTCAAGCGGCTGGAGGACGCCGAGCGGGACGGGGACCAGGTGCACGCCCTGCTGCTCGGCAGCGCGGTCACCAACGACGGCCGGGCCAGCGGCTTCCTGCTGCGACCCGCCGTGGACGGACAGGTGCGGATGCTCCGCGAGGCCTGCGACAGCGCGGGCATCACCCCCGCGCAGTTGGACTACGTCGAGGCGCACGGCACCGGGACGGTCGCCGGGGACGAGGTCGAACTGAGCGCGCTGGCCGAGGCGATGGACGGGGCGCGGCCGACCGAGCGGCCGCTGCTGATCGGCTCGGTGAAGTCCAACATCGGGCACGCCGAGGCGGCGGCCGGGATCGCCGGCCTGATCAAGGCGGTGCTGATGGCCAGGCACGGCGAGGTTCCCGCCTCGCTGCACTACCGCACCCCGCACCGGCTGCTCGCCGAGGGCGCCCTGCCGCTGCGGGTGGCCGCGGAAAGCGGGCCGCTGCGGCCGGCCGGTCCGACGGCGCTGCTGGGGGTCAGCTCCTTCGGTCTGTCGGGGACCAACGCCCATGTCGTGGTCGGGGCGTACCGGACGGCGGCCGCCCCGGAGCCCGAGCGCCCGGCGCCGGGAACCCCCGAGCTGCTGGTGCTCTCGGCCCGGTCGCCCCGGGCGCTGCGGCGCCTCGCGCGCGCCTACGCCGGACACCTGGCCGGCGCCGGGCGCGGGTACCCGCTGCGCGACCTGTGCGCGAGTGCGGCGCAGCGCCGCGACGCGCAGCCGTACCGGCTGTGGGCGGTGGGCACGGACCACGACGGGTTGGCCGAGACGCTGCGGGCGCTGGCCGCCGGGGAGGAGACCCCGGACGGCGCCATCGCGGCCGAGACGGCGGCGGACGACGCGCCGACCGTGTTCGTCTTCCCGGGCCAGGGCTCCCAGTGGGCCGGGATGGGGCGCGAGCTGCTGGAGGGGTGGCCGGCCTTCCGGGCGGCGATGACCGAGTGCGACCGAGCCGTACGGGCCGAGACCGGCTGGTCGCCGCTGGCCGCGCTGACCGCCGAGGAGGGCGAGGCGGACGGCGGGGTGGCCGTGGTGCAGCCGCTGCTCTGGGCGATGGAGGTGGCGCTGGCCGAGGCCTGGCGCAGCCGCGGCGTTCAGCCGCGGGTCTGCCTCGGCCACAGCATGGGGGAGAGCGCCGCCGCCCGGGTCGCGGGGGCTCTGACGATGGCGGACGCGGCCGCGGTGATCTGTCGGCGCAGCGGCCAGATGGCCAGGCTGTCCGGCCGGGGCGCGATGCTGCTGGTCGAGCTGCCGGGCGAGCGGGCGCAGGCGCTGGCCGCCACGTTCGGCGCCGGGGTGGGGCTGGCCGTGGAGAACTCGCCCACCTCCAGCGTTCTGGCCGGCGACCGGGAGGTGCTGGACGCAGTCGCGGCCGAACTTCGGGAGCGCGGGGTGTTCTGCCGCCCGGTCAGGGTGGACGTCGCCTCGCACTCGCCGGAGATGGACGAGCTGCGCGAGGACCTGCTCACCGAGCTCGCCGGGCTGCGGCCCGGGCCCGGCACGGTCGAGCTGTACTCCACCGTGCACGGCCGTCCCGTGTCGGGCGGCGAGCTGGACGCGGCGTACTGGATGGACAACCTGCGCAGGCCGGTCCGGTACGCAGAGGCGGTGACGGCGCTGGCCGGGCGCGGTGAGCACGTGTTCCTGGAGATCAGCCCGCACCCGCTGCTGACCGGTGCCACCGAGGACACCCTGACGGCGGCCGGGGCCCTGCCCCGGGTGGTGCCGAGCCTGTACCGGGGGCAGTCGGAGCAGCTCGCGATGGCCAGAGCGGCGGGGCGCCTGTTCGCCCACGGCACCCGGATCGACTGGCAGCGCTGGTACGGCGACACCCGGCGGGTGCCGCTGCCGGGCTACACCTGGGACACCGAGCAGTTCCGGGACGAGCCCGCCCCGGACGGTCGGATCCCGCGCTGGGCGGATTCGTCGGAGCGGTGCCTGCTCCTGCCGCTGGCCCGGGTGGGCGGCACCTCCTTCCGGGGCAGTCTGCCGCTGCCGGGGGCGGTGTACCTGCTGGGCGCGCTGAACCGTTCCGCCGGTGCACCCGGTGCCGAGGGCCGGTGGGTGCTGGAGGAGGCCCGCTTCGGCTCCGAGCTGGTCGAGGAGGGCTGGGCCGAGGGACTGCGGGTGCGCTGGCGGCCTACGGCCGTCGTCCGGGAGGCCGGGGCCGAGCTGTGGGAGACCACGGTGCACGCCGTGGGCCCGGCCGGCAACGCCGTGTTCGGCCTGCACGCCCGGCTGCGGACCGACGACCGGGCCGGCGGGCAGCTCTCCGCCGGGCGCGAGTACTGCCTGGACAGCGCGCTCACCCGCTGCACCGGCTACCTCTCGGCGGACGCCTTCCTGGCCCTCGCCCGCGAGCGCGGCTACGAGATACCGCCCCACCTGCGGACCGTCCGGCGGATGTGGCGCACCGAGGGTGAGTCGGTGGCCCGGATGTCCCGGCCGGACGCCCTGGCGGCCCCGGGCGCCGGGGAGGCGGACGGGGAGGTCGCCCGGCAGGGCGCACTCTGGGAGGCGGCGCTGCAGCCGCTGCTGGCCACCTGGCCGGGGGCCGGGGAGGAGACCGACCGGGTGGCCTACGTGCCGACCGGGATCACCCGGGTGAGCCTGTCCGTGGCGGAGCTGCCGGCCGAGTACTGGACCCTGGCCAGGTTCCGCCCCGCCGACCAGGAGGGCCCCGACCGGGCCGACGTCGCGCTGCTCGACCTGGACGGCGCGGTGCTGGCGGAGTTCTCCGGCATCACGCTGCACCGCGTCGACGGCGGGAGTGCCGCCCCCGCCCCCGTTCCCGCGCCCGAGCCGCTCCGGGCCGCCGACGTGATCGCGCCGGGACGGGTGCCGCCGCAGCCCTCGGGCCCGTCCGAGATCGAGCGGCTGGTGCTGACCGGTGAGCCGGCGTCCGCGCCGGCGGGCCGGGACGCCCTGCTGGCCCGGGCGGCCGCGGTGCTGGGGCTGCCGGTGGCGCGGCTGGACCGGGACAGGTCGCTGCGGGAGCAGGGGCTGGACTCGATCATGGCGGTCCAGCTGCGCCGCCGCCTGGAGCGGGAGTGCGTGGTACGGGTCTCGGTCGACCGGTTGCTGGGACCGGAGAGCGCGGGTGAGCTCTGTGCCGGGCTGGCGACCGTGGCGGACCAGGGGGAGGCCGCAGGTCAAACATGTACTGCAGACCAAGATTGTGTTCTGGTATAACTTGCGCAGGGGCTGTCAGTAGTCGGCCGGTAACACCACCGAGGCGCGGGGGAGGAGCAGCGGATGGAGCGGCCGACCGCAGCAGCGGCACCAGGGCGACGCGAGCGCAACAAACAGCGGATCAGGGAGCGGGTCTACCAGGCCGCCCTGGAGCTCTTCGCCGAGCAAGGGTATGACGCCACGTCGGTCGACGCGATCGCCGAGCGTGCCGATGTCGCGCGGGGCACGTTCTTCAACCATTTCCAGCGCAAGGAAGACCTCATCACGGAGTGGGGCGAGCGGCGCCGGGCCCGGCTGAAGGCCGAGTTGGAGGGGGATGTGTTCGCGGAGGGGGGCGAGTTCGAACTCCGGCTGCAGCGCTGCATGACGGTGCTCAGCAGGATCAACGAGGAGGAGCGGCACACCACCCCGGCCATGCTGACGGCCTGGGTGCAGGCGGGCCAGCCGTTGCTGGAGGAGCCGTACGCCGCGCACATCTTCGCCGAGATCGTCGAACGGGGGCGGACTGGAGGGGAGTTCGCCCCCGGCATCGACTCGGTCCGGGTGGGGAACATCCTGCGGGACACCTACCTGGGCGCTCTGTACCGCTGGACCAGGGCCGAGGAACAGTGGCCCCTGCACAGCGAGTTGGAGGGGATCCTCGCCATTGTCCTGAACGGCATCAGGAGGAGCCCCGGCACGGGCTCCTCCTGAGCCGTGCCTCGGGAGGGAGAGCGCCTCAGGGCGATTGCATGGGGGAGTCAATGCCGGGAGAACGCACCGAACCGTCGGCACGTCACGGATCGGCGCGCCGGGGCGGCTGGCGGGTGCTGGTGGTGGAGGCCGATCCGCTCGCGGCCGAGCGCCTGGTCCAGGGCCTGCGTCGGCACGGCCATGACGCGGTCCGGGTGGACACCGGCGGCAAGGCGCTGCGCGCGTACCGCAGTGCCGACATGGTGCTGCTGGACCTCGACCTTCCCGACCTCGACGGCCTGGAGGTCTGCCGGGAGATCAGGACCGCGGGTGACACCCCGCTGATCGCGGTGACCGCCCGGGGCACCGAGCTGGACCGGGTGCTCGGCCTGCAGTCCGGCGCGGACGACTACCTGGTCAAGCCGTACGGGTTCCTGGAGCTGATCGCCCGGATGGAAGCCGTGATGCGGCGGGTCAGGCCGCGGCCTGCCGTCGCCCGGCCGATCAGCCTCGGTGCGCTGCGCATCGCGCCCGGCTGCCGGGAGGTCAGCGTGCACGGGCGGCCGGTGGAGCTGACCCGCAAGGAGTACGACCTGCTGCACCTGCTGGCCTCGCAGCCGGACGCGGTGGTGTCGCGGGTGCAGATAGAGCGTCAGGTCTGGGGCAACGCCGAGGTGAGTCGGAGTCGGACGATCGACACCCATGTCAACAGCCTGCGCAACAAGCTGGGTTCCGGGACCTGGATCGTCACGGTGCGCGGGGTGGGCTTCCGCTTCGGCCACGGCTGAGCGGAGAGCGGCTCGCCGGGCCGGCCCGCGCGGAATGCCGAGCGGCCCGCGCGGAAACCGGCTGGCCTGCCCGGAAGTCGGCCGTCGCAGGAGGGCCGGGGCCGGAATGCAAAATCTTCGACATGGTGTGAAAACTCCCCGAAAGAACCCGAGCCGCCATGGCCGGAGCTGTCCCTAACCTGAGGCGAAAACCCGCTGGGTCGCGTAACAAGCCCTGATGGCAAGTCAGTTGACATCAGGTCTGATAGAGGGGAGAGGGCAGTGCGCGAGGGGTTGGCCGTCGTCGGGCTCGGGCGCGTCGGGCGCGCGCTCGCCCGCGCCGCGTGCCACGCGGGGTGGCGGGTCGTCCTCTTCGACCGGGACGAGCACGCCGTGGACCGGATGCTGCGCGAGGGCTTCGCCGCGAGCACCGACGAGCGGGTGCTGCGGACCGTCGGGACGGTGGTGGTCTGCGCGGCGGTGCCGCGGACCGGGGCCCGTGCTCTGGACCTCGACGCGGTCAGGGACGCCGCGGAGGCGGTGAGCCGGTGTCTGCGGCCGGGCGTGCTGGTGGTGCTGGAGGCGATCGTCTGCGCCCGGATCGCCGAGGAGGTGGTGCGGCCGATCCTGGAGCGCTCCGGACTGGCCGCGGGCAGCGACTTCCGGCTGGCCTGGTCGCTCCGGTGGGTCGAGCCCGGCGGCCGGCTGCCGAAGGCCGTCACCGGATTGACCCCGCGCTGCGGCGCGGCGGCCGTCTCCTTCTACGGCACCCTGCCGTGGACGGTGCGGCAGGCCGAGCCGGGCGGCTGTGCGCTGGGGGGCGAGGCCGGCGGCTGCACGGCCGGCGGCGGCCGGGGGTTCGTACCGCGCCAGCGCGGGCCCCAGGGCTCCTGAGACGGCGTCCAGGGAGCGCGGTACTCCGCCCGGCCGGTGCGCGGCCGGCCCCCCGCGGGGACCTCCGCGCACACGGCCGGTCAGGCGGAGCCGCGTGCCGCCGAGGTCAGCCCTCGGAGACGACCTCGGCCTTCTCGATCACGATCGGCTCGGCCGGGACGTCGCCGTGGCCGCCGCGCGAGCCGGTGCGGACCCCGGCGATCTTGTCGACGACGTCGGTGCCCGCCACGGCCTTGCCGAAGACGGTGTAGCCCCAGCCCTGGGTGTTCTTCGCCTTGAAGTTGAGGAAGTCGTTGTCCGCCACGTTGATGAAGAACTGGGCCGTGGCCGAGTGCGGGTCGCTGGTCCGGGCCATCGCGATGGAGTAGCGGACGTTGGTCAGGCCGTTGTCCGCCTCGTTCTGGATCGGGGCCTGGGTCGGCTTCTGGGACATGCCCTCGGTGAAGCCACCGCCCTGGATCATGAAGCCCGCGATCACCCGGTGGAAGATCGTGCCGTCGTAGTGGCCGCTGCGGACGTAGCTCAGAAAGTTCTCGACGGACTTCGGAGCCTTGGCGGCGTCGAGCTCGATGTCGATGTCGCCGAAGTTGGTGGTGAGCCGTACCGTGCTCATGATTCTCCCTCTGCTTGATGGGTAAGCAGGGAACAGCTTGTCACGGACTGACTGGTCCTGGCAGATCGGCGGAACGTGCCGCGCCGCCCTCGTCCCCGGCCGCCAGGAAGGGGCCGACCAGCGAGAGCACCTGCTCCGGTCGCCGGGCCACCTCGGTGTGCGTCGCGCCGGGAAGCACCGCCAGCCGGGCGTCGGGGATCAGGTCGAGCATCTCCACCGCGTGCGGGAGCCGGACGAAGTCGTGGTCGCCGAGCAGCAGCAGGGTGGGTGAACCGAGCTCCCGGAGCTGTTCGGCCGACCATCCCTCGACCGCCGACACCATCGCCGAGGTGCGACGGAGTAGCTCGCCGAAGTGGTTCGGATCCGGGGCGACCTGGCGGTACGCCTGCTCCCAGGACCGGAACTCGGCCTCGGTGGGCAGCCGGTCCGAACCGGGGGGCAGCTCGTGGTACCCGTCGGGACGGTACGGCACCGAGCCCAGCACCAGCCTGCGCACCAGCTCGGGCCTGGTCACCGCCAGCTCCAGCGCGACCATGCCGCCGAGGCTGAAGCCGAAGAAGTCGGCCTGTGCCACGCCGAGTTCGCCGAGCAGCGCGGCGACGTCGGCCGCGTGGTTGCCGAGCGTCATCTCCCGGTCGATGTCCTCGGTATGGCCGTGGCCCTGCAGCTCGACGGCGATCACCCGGTGGTTCTCGGCGAGGTCGTCCAGCAGCGGACCGAAGGTCAGTTCGATGGTGTGCATGCCGCCGTGCAGCAGCACCAGCGGCCGCCCGCCGCCCCGGACCTCGTAGTACATCCGCAGGCCGTGGACCGGCGCGTAGCCGCTCGTCATGCCATGGCCCAGGTGGCCCGCGCCCGCCGTCGTGCCGTGGCCCGTGTGCCCCGTACCTGTCGTCATCCCGGCCTCCCGCCTGGGTCAGCACCTGGTGCGAAACGCTACTCCGGGACAACGACAAACCCCGGCGGATCCCCGCGCCACGACGCAGGGGTTCACACCGGGGACCGGAAGGCGGGACGGGTCAGCGGGAGACGTCCTTGCGGGACACCGCCAGGTAGCCGACCAGGGCCAGGATGGCGGCCGTCCAGCCGGCGGTGACCGGCCCGAGACCGAGGTCCAGGCCGCCGCGCTCGTGCGAGACCGCCATCCAGTCGGCGAACGAGGCACCCAGCGGGCGGGTCAGCACATAGGCGATCCAGAAGGACGGGATCGCGTCCAGCCGGAGCCACCGGTGGGCGAGGGCGGGAACGGCGATCAGTGCCGCGAACATGACCCCCGATCCCAGGTAACCCAGGTCCATGGTGGTCGCGGTCAGGTCGCCAGCGGCCGTGCCGAGCGCGAAGGTGGCCAGCACCGTGGCCCAGTAGAAGACCTCGCGCCGCCGGGTGTGGACGCTGTGGATGGACAGCGTCCGCTCGGCCGCGTACCAGACGCCGAAGATCGCCGCCAGCGCGAGCAGGAAGAACGGGGTGGCCACCAGGTACGGCACGCCGAGGGCGACGTGCATGACGTCGGCGGCCATGGTGCCGAACACGCTGACCATGACGATGGTGGTCCAGTAGATCCACGCCACGTACCGGCGGACGCTGAACTGCACCACCAGCGAGACCACCAGGCCGATGCCGCCGAGCGCGACCGCGATCATCGGGTCCATCACGTGCGCCAGGAAGTCCGAGGCGGTCTCGCCCATTCCGGTGGTCAGCACCTTGATGATCCAGAAGAGTGCCGTCACCTCCGGCACCTTGCTCAGCGCGTGCCGGGCCGTCGCGTGCCGGGACGGTGTCGTCTGGCCGTTCTGCTGGAGTGGGGCGGTCGTCATGGGCCGCAGGATCGCATGCCGTTTCTGAAGCCAGCCTGAAGACTGCGGGGTCCGCCGAACCGGTGATCCGGGCGGCAGGTCCGGCCGAGCAGGCCCTCGGCGGGACACCTCGGAGCCGTGCCACCCCGAGCCGCCCCACCGGGGCGCCGGCCGGATCACCGCACGACGGGCGTCGTCGTCACCGCATGACGGGCAGCACCGGGCCGTCGGCCCGGCCGGTCGCGGCCTCGATGAAGGCGACCGGATCGGGCACCCCGGCCAGCAGCTCCCGGGTCGCCTCCAGGGCGGCCGCGGGCGGCGGCGGGCCGCCGACCGCAGCGACCAGGTCGAGCAGATGGACCGTGGCCTCCATGACGGCGACCTCGCCGAGCGCCCCGTAGGTAACCGCCCCCAGGATCGGGTGCGCGACCACCGCGGTCGGCGGTACGTCCGCGAGTTCGGCGAACGCCTCCGGCGCCTCGACGGCGAACCGCCTGACCAGTTGCTCCGGTGACACCGCCTCGGCCACCTCGCGGGCCTGCTCCTCGATCGTTCCGGCGGCCGTGTGGGCGACACCGCCCGGCCGGTTGTAGATCCGGAGGATCTCCGCCCCGCTGGTGACGACGGCCGGCCCCTCCGTCAGGGCGTCCCGCAGCTGGGCGAACATCGCCGGGTCGGGCGCGACATGGCCGAACAGCGCCTGCACCGACCAGCCGGGCAGCCGGGTCTCAGTCGCCCAGTCCTCGGGTGTCAGCTGCCGGCCACGCTCGGCCCAGGACTGCCACAGTGCGTTCAACAGGTCACCGGTCGGGTTGAGTTGACTAGTCATCAAGTCTCCTTGGTTGGTCGGAATGTGATCCTACGGCCCGGCCGG
The DNA here is from genome assembly GCF_053598215.1 of Kitasatospora sp. NPDC001175. Lineage (NCBI taxonomy): Bacteria > Bacillati > Actinomycetota > Actinomycetes > Kitasatosporales > Streptomycetaceae > Kitasatospora > Kitasatospora sp. NPDC001175. Next base: position 27,041 of record NZ_JBSFJU010000067.1, read on the forward strand.
CTGCCCGGTCCGGCGGACGGGGCGACGGAACAAGGTCGGGACGGCGCCGATGAGTCCGGGAGGCCGGAGGAGTCCCCTTCTGCATGGAGACCGAGGAGACACAGGTACTCGTTCTGGTCGCACGGCCGGGAGCGGCGGACTGGGACAGGCTGTACGGACAGCTGCGGGAGTCCCGCGCGGACGGCCCCCGGGTGGTGGAGTGCGACGTGAGCGCGTTCGACCCGGCGGACGGCGGAGCCCTCGTCGTTGTCGGCGGCCTGGCCAGGCTGCAGTTGACGGCTCGGCGGGGCGGCCGCGAGATCCGCCTGCGCGGCGCAGGCCGGGAGTTGCTGGAGTTGCTGGAACTGACCGGTCTCGGGGAGCAGCTGCCGCCCCGGTGAGCGCGGCCTGCCGGGGCATGACCGGTGAGCCGCGCCCCCGGGGGACCCGGCTCGGTTGTGCCGGGTCCCGGGCCGTGGCGGTTCCGCCCGCATCCCGGTCGTGAATTTCCCGGCCGCGGACGGCTGGTGGATCACCGGCCAGACCCCGTTCGTCAACGGTGGCTGCACCACCCGCTGAGCGGCCGGCGGGTTGGGGGGCGTCCGGTCAGATCGCCGCGGTACGGGCCTGGCCGCCGAGGCCGACCTGGTGCCAAACGTGGCTTCCCGGCGCCGGGTTGAAGTCGTACCGCACGCCGGAGCGTGCGAGGGCGACGAGTGAGACCGAGGTGGTTCCCCAGATCCGTCCGTCTCCGAAGTCGCGGCGCTGGATCAGGGCGGCGGGCTCGTCGAGCTCCAGGCCGTCCCCGGCGGCTACCGGCAGCCACTGGCCCCACGCCTCGGTGGTCGGGCGGCCGGCCGGGCTCGAGGTCGGCTCCGGGCGCCGGGCAGCGGCCAGGCGGGGGCGGAAGTGCGCGATCCGGGCGGCCATCATCCGGCCGGCCCGCAGCGAGGAAGTGCGGTTCTCCGCCTCGCCCTCGAGCCCGTCGTTGACCACGACGTGCAGCCCGGGCGGCAGCCGCCGCTCCCGCAGCTCGTGCCCGGACCAGCTCAGTACGCGGACCTCGCCGGCCTGCGCGCGGACCAGGTGGAACGGGTCGTAGCGCTCCAGGTCGAGGCCCTCCAGCGCGTCGCCGTCGGCCGCCGCCAGCAGCGGCAGATCACCGCGCGACAGCCGGAGGGCCGGATCGGCGGCCCGGCCGAAGCCGTTGAGCAGGCACGCCATCCTGGACGGCTCGTCGTCGCCGCCCGGATGCACCGCGAGCCAGGTGCCGCCCGCCAGCAGGTCCCGGCCGCCGACCAGGGCGGGCCGTGAAGGCCAGTGCCGGTCCGGCGGCAGCCAGTCGCGGCCGATGTACTCGTCCCGTACGGCCAGGACGACGACCGGCGTGGTGGAGCCCGGATCTATGCTGACGAACGCGGTGCACACGGCTGACCCTTCGGCTGGAGCTTCCGCTGTCAGCAATTGTGTACGAAAACCCTGTGCGACCAGGAGGCCTGCGCGGACTGTGACGGCCGACACGTCGGCGCGGCCACTGCGATCTCGGCCCGGCCCCGGGCGCCGACCCGGCCGGGTACCGCGACCTCGCCGGCGGTGACGGCTCCTGGAGCGAGTGGGGCTGTCGTCCTCCGGCCCGGTCCTGCTGACATGCGGTGTGTAGGCCGGTGGCGGCGACGTCCTGGATCCCCGGTACGGGGGAGCCGAGTTCGCGGCGAGCGGGAGCCGTCCCCCGGGGGAGGGAGGATCCGATTCACCGTCAACGGCGATGCCTGGCGGGCGTGATCCCGGCAGGATCCTTCCTGTCGCAGAGAACACTTCCGAGAGGTCGAACACCGTGCTCACCACCGCCAAGACCGGGAACCGCACCGGCGCCCGCCTGGCCGCCGTCCTGCTCGCCGCCGCGGCCCTCGCGGGCGGTACCGGCCCGGCCTTCGCGAACGGCGGGGACGGCGCCGCCGCAGGCCGGCCGGACGCCGTGGACCGGGCCGCCGTCCAGCGCGCGCTCGACGAGGCGGTGGCGGAGGGCGTGCCGGGCCTGGTCGCCGAGGTCCGGGACGGGCGGGGCACCTGGCGCACGGCCGCCGGGGTGGCCGACCTGGCCGACGGCCGGGGCGCCCGGGCCGGGGACCGGTTCAGGATCGGCAGCGTGACCAAGACCTTCGTGGCGACGGTCGTGCTCCAGCTGGTGGCGGAGGGCGGGATCGGTCTGGACGACCCCATCGAGCGCGAGCTGCCCGGGCTGGTCCCGAACGGGCGGAACATCACGGTGCGCCAGCTGCTCTCCCACGCCAGCGGACTCGCCGACTTCCTCACCAAGCTGCTCGCCGAGCCCGACCCGCTCCGCTCCGCCCAGAAGGCCACCTACACCCCCCGCGACCTGGTCGCCATCTCCGCCGAGCTCGGCCCGAAGTTCGCCCCCGGCACCTCATGGGCGTACTCCAACACCAACTACGTCGTCCTCGGCCTGCTGGTGGAGCACGTCACCGGCCACCGGCTGGACCAGGAGATCACCCGGCGGATCGTGCGCCCGCTGCACCTGGGCGAGACCTCCTTCCCGACCACCGCCGAACTCTCCGGCCCGCACCTGCACGGCTACGAATGGGCCGACGGCCCCACCGCCCCGCCGGCCGACCTCACCACCTTCAACCCGAACGCCATCTGGGGCTCCGGCACGATGATCTCCACCGCGGACGACCTCAACCGCTTCTACCGCGCCCTGTTCGACGGCCGGCTGCTCCCGGCGGAACTGCTCGAGGAGATGCGCACCGCGCACCCCGTGGACGACGACCGCGGCTACGGCCTGGGACTGGAGAGCCGCACCTACTGCGCGGACGGTACCGCCGCCTGGGGGCACAGCGGCAGCATCGCCGGATATGAGACCTTCAGCTTCACCACCGGCGACGGCAAACGGCAGATCACCTTCTCGCTCAACCGCAACCTGACCGCCTCGCCCAAGGTCAACGACACCATCACCAGGGTCCTCACGCTGGGCCTGTGCACCCGCTAGCGCGGCGGGCCCCGCGGTGGGCGGTACACGCGGTGGAGCTCACCGCGGCGGAGCGACCAGCCCCGTCTCGTAGGCGATGATGACGAGCTGGACCCGGTCGCGGGCGTCGAGCTTGGCGAGCAGTCGGGTCACGTACGTCTTCACGGTGGCCACGCTGATCACCAGCTCGCCGGCGATCTCCGCGTTGGACAGGCCGCGTCCGACCAGGGTCAGCACCTCGCGTTCCCGGTCGGTGAGACTGTCCACCGGCTTCCGTCCCCGGGCGGGGGCGGGGCGCTCGGCGAACTCCGCGATCAGACGGCGCGTCACGCTCGGCGCGATCAGGGCGTCCCCGGCGGCGACCACGCGGATCGCGGCGAGGATGTCGTCCAGCGCCATGTCCTTGACCAGGAAGCCGGACGCGCCCGCGCGCAGCGCGGCGTAGACGTAGTCGTCGTCATCGAAGGTGGTCAGCACCAGGACGTGCGCCGCACCGGGGCCGGCGGTGATCAGCCGGGTGGCCTCGATCCCGTCCATGCCGGGCATCCGGATGTCCATCACCACCACGTCGGGGTCCAGTTCCTCGGCCAGCCGGACCGCCTCGATGCCGTTGCCGGCCTCCCCGACCACCTCCAGGTCGTCGGCGTCGGTGATGACCATCTGGAGTGAGGCGCGGACCAGGGGCTGGTCGTCGGCGAGTACCACGCGGACCGTCATCGGACTCCTGTCGGAACGGGCAGACTGGCCGCCACCCGGAAGCCGCCCTCGGGGCGAGGGCCGGCGGTGAACTGACCGTGCAGCAGGGCGACGCGCTCGCGCAGCCCGGCGAGACCGTAGCCGGTGCCGGTCGTGGTGCCGTGGCCGCGCCCCTCGTCGAGGACCTCGACGGACAGTTCCGTCTCCCGGCAGTCGACCGATACCCGGCAGGAGTCGCTGCCGGCGTGGCGCACCACGTTGGTGACCGCCTCCTGGACGATCCGGAACGCCGACAGGTCGATGTCCGGCGGGAGTTGCCGCCGCTCACCGCTCCACCGGACGTCGACCCGGACTCCGGCGGCCGTGGTGGTGGCGGCCAGCCGGTCGAGGTCGGCCAGACCGGGCATCAGGTGGAGCGGTGTCCCGTCCGGCTCCGCGTCCGACCCGCTCTGGCGGAGCGCCCCGAGCATCCGGCGCAGCCCCGACAGCGTCTCCCGGCTCGCGGCCTCGATCTCGCCCAGCGCCTCCCGCGCCCGGGCCGGCTGGGTCTCGATGACCCGCCGGGCCGCGCCGGACTGCAGAGCGATGATGCCGATGCTGTGCGCGACCATGTCGTGCAGCTCGCGGGCGATCCGCAGCCGCTCGGCGGTCACCGCCTGCGTTGCCGCCTGATCGCCCAACTTCTCTGCGTAGTCGCGGGATTGGCGTATCGAGCGACCGGCAAGCCAGGCGATGACGGCCACCAGCAGGCCCGCGTCCGAGGCGCCGATGCTCCGGCCGGTGAGGAACAGGTGGCTGCCCTGCGCGGGCAGCATGGCCAGGTGGCCGAGCAGCACGAGGAGCACCATGGCCAAGGCGGTGCGCGAGGTCCGGCGGGAGCCGGTGGCTGTTACCAGGCAGAGCGCGACGTAGACCGTCAGGAGCGGGGCCGGCGAGAGCTCCACCTGCTGCGTCCAGGCGCCGGTCGCGACGACCGTGGAGACGAGCAGCAGGACGACCGAGGTGAGCGGCAGCCGGCGCAGCACGGCGCAGGCGGCGAACGCCAGCACACTGGCCGAGCCGATCAGCAGCCAGTCCCGGTGGGTCGGCAGCGCGTCACCGGCATGGGGGCCGTAGGTGTGGCGCGACGCCCCGGCGACCACGGAGGGGTAGGCCATCGCGACACACCAGGCCAGCGCCGTCCACACGCCCGGCGGCACGCGTTTCAGTGGGGGGAGGTTCGGCGTGTCGTACATGCGGATGATCGTAACGACGGGGTCTCGTCCGGGGCATCGGCCCACGGTTGTAAGACCACGGGTGACAGCGGCCCCGCGTGTGCCTCGATCGGGGCCGCGTGCCGAACCGGCCGGGCTCGCGGTCCATCGCGGCCTCCTCCGGGCCGGGCCCGAGACACCGCGCCTGACATATGATCACGCGTACTGTGGAAAACCGCTCGGGAGGCTGAACCGCCATGGTGGACCAGCGAGTTATCGTCGTCACCGGCGGTGGTACGGGCATCGGCGCCGCGACCGCCCGGCTGCTGCGCGAATCCGGACACCACGTGGTCGTCTCCGGCCGGCGCCCCGAACCGCTGCGCCGCCTCGCCGAGGAGACCGGCGCCCTCGATCACCCCGCCGACATCGGCGACCCCGACGCGGTGCGCGGCCTGGTGGCGGCGACCCTGGCCGCGTACGGCCGGCTCGACGGGCTGGTGCTCAACGCGGGCGTCGGGCGCGGCGGAGGCGTAGGGGACCTGTCGATCGAGGACTGGGAGACCGTGATGCGGACCAACGTCACCGGCCCCTTCCTGCTCCAACGCGCCGCGCTGCCACACCTGTTGGAGGCGCGCGGCTCGGTGGTCGCGGTCGCCTCGGTCTCCGCACTGCGCAACGGGGTCGGCAACGCCGCGTACGCGACGTCCAAGGCCGCCCTGCTCCAGCTCTGCCGCTCCCTGGCCGTCGACTACGGCCGGTACGGGCTGCGGGCCAACACCGTGTGCCCCAGCTGGGTGCGGACCGACATGGCCGACCGGCGGATGGCTCGCTTCGTCGACGAGGCCGGCCTGGGTGAGGGTGGCATCGAGGCGGCGTATCGGGAGGCGACCCGGCTCATCCCCGCAGGCCGCCCCGGCGAGCCGCAGGAGGTCGCGGAGGCCATCGCCTGGCTGCTCTCGCCCGCCGCGTCCTTCGTCAACGGCGCGGTGCTCACGGTCGACGGCGGCGTGACGGCCGTCGATCCGGGGACCGTCCCGTTCGACTTCCACGTCGAGCCGCGCGGCTCCACCGCACCGTAGGCGGTGATTTCGGCCCGGCCAGGCGCAACTCCGGTGCGTTCCCTCCTGGTTGGGTGGGTTGTCCGCGGTTCGCGGAGCCTCGCCGCCAGGATGGCAGCCGCAGTGCCCGGGGTTCGTCTTCCCGGCCTCGCCCCGCAGGCGGGCCCGGGGTCGCCCTCGTCTCACCCCACCCGGAACTCGCGGGCGCCGGGCGGACGGTGGGCGCAGAGGGCGGCGGGCCGCCGCCGGGGCGGGTTCACCGCGCGCGACCATGACTCACGGTAATCGTTGCGCATGCGCAGCGCAGTGACTCGTGCCACGCTGACTCCGGGTCGGCGCGATCGGCGCGACCCACCGTCTGATTCCAGGAGTCCTTGATGACGCAGCCCATTGCGCCGCCGCAGCCGCAGCCCTACTACTACCAGCCGCCGCAGCACCAGCCCCAGCCGTACTACTACCAGCCGCAGCCCGGGTACTACTACCAGCCACAGCCCGGCTACTTCAACCCCACGCACGGTTACTACAACGCGCCGCAGCCGTACCCGCCGCAGCCGAACGGGGAGAAGGAGTACCCGCAGCTCACGGCGGACGACATCAAGGGAACGGTCGGCGGTCAGGCCAAGGGCACGCTCAGGGCGACGCTTCTCGACGCCGACGGTACGCCGATCAAGGGCGCGCCGATCACGTTCAGCATGGCCGGCGGTGGTCGGGTGATGGGTACGGTGGCGACCGGCGCCGACGGCGTCGCGATGCTCAACAGCGGCTCGAACATCCTCGACCCCATCCTGTGGGCCCAAGGGCTCGGGTCCGGCTACACGGCCCACTTCGCGGGCAACAAGCAGTACATGCCCGCCACGGCCAGTGCCTCGATCAACCCCGCCATCGCCTGAGGCCGGTCCCGCTCGGCCATCCGGAATGCCGATTCCCCTCCCGCAGTAGCCGCGCCGCGTCAACTCCGCGGCCCTCTGCCCCGTGCCGCGCTGACACCCGGTCGGCGCGACACGGGGCGTACTCGCTCAACTCTCCCAAGGGCTACGGTCTTCACCCCCGCCGCGCGGATCAAGAAGCGCCGGATACGGCGGGATCCGCTGCCCGCCGCGACGTCGGCGGCGTAGCCTTCCTGCATGGCAGAGAGCAAGGCCCCGCAGGCCGGGCAGTCGGCGAAGCCCCGGAAGCCGGAGTCGCGGCTGGCGATGGTGCGCCGCGCCCGGAAGATCAACCGCGCGCTGGCGGAGCTGTATCCGTACGCGCATCCGGAACTGGACTTCGAGACGCCGTTCGAGCTGCTGGTGGCAGTGGTGCTGTCGGCGCAGACGACCGACCTGCGGGTGAACCAGACGACGCCGGCGCTGTTCGCCAAGTACCCGACGCCGGAGGACATGGCGGCGGCGAACCCGGAGGAGCTTGAGGAGATCATCCGGCCGACGGGGTTCTTCCGGAACAAGGCGAAGGCGCTGATCGGCCTGTCGATCAAGCTGCGGGACGACTTCGACGGCGAGGTGCCCAGGACCCTGGAGGAGATGCTCACCCTGCCCGGGGTGGGCCGCAAGACCGCCAACGTCGTCCTCGGCAACGCACGTGATCCCCGGACGGGAGAGCCCTTCGGGGTGCCCGGGATCACCGTGGACACCCACTTCGGCCGGCTCGCCCGGCGGTTCGGCTGGACGACCGAGGAGGACCCGGAGAAGGTCGAGGCGGCGGTCGCCGAGATCTTCCCGAAGTCCGAGTGGACGATGCTCTCGCACCGCGTGGTCTTCCACGGCCGCCGGATCTGCCACGCCCGCAAGCCGGCCTGCGGCGCCTGTCCGCTAGCCCCGCTCTGCCCGTCGTACGGCGTGGGGGAGACCGACCCGGAGAAGGCGCGGAAGCTGCTGAAGTACGAGATGGGCGGTCAGCCCGGGCAGCGGCTCAAGCCTCCGGCCGACTATCCGGGCCGGGCGGCCTCGGCCGCAACGAACGGCGTGGCGGCCGCGTCTACCGAGGGAGACGGTACGGCGACGACGGAGGGTGCCGCGTGACGGACGTGACCGGGGTTGTGGAGCGGGACGGACTGCCGGAGTGGCTGCTGCCGGTGCGCGAGGCCGCGGAGACGGTGCGGCCCGAGGAACTGAGCAGGTTCCTGCCGCCGGCCGAGGGCGGTCGGCGTTCCGCAGTGCTGATGCTCTTCGGTGACGGCCCGTCAGGGCCCGACCTGCTGCTGATCGAACGGGCCCGCAGCCTGCGCTCGCACGCCGGCCAGCCGTCGTTCCCGGGCGGTGCGCTGGACCCGGTGGACGGCGACCCGGACGGTGCCGGGCCGGTGGCCGCCGCACTGCGCGAGGCCCAGGAGGAGACGGGCCTGGACCCGTCGGGGGTGCAGGTCTTCGCGATCCTGCCCGCGCTCTACATCCCGGTCAGCGGCTTCGTGGTGACCCCGGTGCTCGGCTGGTGGCGCCGGGAGACGCCGGTTGCGCCGGTGGATCCGGCCGAGACCGGTGCGGTGTTCCGGGTGCCGATCGCCGATTTGGCCGACCCGGCGAACCGGGTCCGGCTGAGGCACCCCTCGGGCCACCTCGGCCCGGCCTTCCAGGTCGCGGGACGGCTGGTCTGGGGTTTCACGGCCGGGGTGATCGACCGCGTGCTGCACTACGGCGGACTGGAGCGCCCATGGGACACCACCCGTACCCTCACCCTCTCCGACGAGGCCGCCGGTCTCGCCCTCCGCAGCGCCGGTGGCCCGAACCGCTGACGCCGGCGGCCTCCGCGGTCACGCCTCCGCTCCCGGCCGCCGGCCGGGCCGTACGGACCGGCGGGCCGGGTCCGCTGCCGGCCCGCCCGTGAAGCCGCGACCGGCCCCCGTGGCGCGCCCCGGCCCGGGCGCCACGGCCGCGACAACCGGGGTCGCCGCCCTCCGGGTGGGTGCACGTGGGAGGGTATCGGGGTGAATGTCCTGGATCTGCTGCTGATCACCGCCGCGCTTGGCTTCGCCGTGTCGGGGTACCGGCAGGGCTTCGTGGTGGGCGTGCTCTCCGTCGTGGGCTTCCTGGGCGGTGGCCTGATCGCGGTGCAACTGCTGCCCCTGCTGCTGCGCCACCTCAGTCCGGGCGGCACGGCCTCGGTGGTCGCGGTGCTGGTGGTGATCGTCTTCGCGGCGGTCGGCCAGGCCGTGACCACGCACTTCGGCTGGAAGCTTCGCGGCCACATCGGCCGCCGTCAGGCCAGGACCGTCGACGCGTTCGGCGGCTCGGTGGTCAACGTGGTGTCGATGCTGCTGGTGGCCTGGCTGATCGGCTCCGCGCTGGCCGGCACCTCGCTGCCCACCATCTCCAAGCAGGTGCGCACCTCCAAGGTGCTCGGCGGGGTGCAGAGCACGCTGCCGTCCGACGCGCCGAACTGGTTCTCCGACTTCACCAAGGTGCTGGCCCGCAACGGCTTCCCGCAGGTGTTCAATCCCTTCGAGCACGAGCCGATCACCGAGGTGGAGGAGCCTGACCCGTCGCTGGCGGACAGCGAGGCGGTGGCGATGGCCCGGAAGAGCCTGGTCAAGGTGGTCGGGACGGCCACCTCCTGCGGCAAGACCCTGGAGGGCAGCGGGTTCGTCTTCGCCCCGCACCGGGTGATGACCAACGCCCACGTGGTCGGCGGCGTCGACGAGCCCACCGTGCAGATCGGCGGCACGGGACAGCTGTACGACGCCACGGTGGTCCGCTACGACTGGCAGCGGGACATCGCCGTCCTGGACGTCCCGAAGCTGAACGCCCCCGCGCTGCCCTTCGCCGGAGAGGCCAGGACCAACGACAGCGCCATCGTCGCCGGGTTCCCCGAGAACGGCGGCTTCAACGTCCAGCCAGCCCGGATCCGCGGCCGTATCCAGGCCAACGGCCCGGACATCTACCACCGGGGCCAGGTGGTCCGGGACGTCTACTCGATCCGCTCCCTGGTTCGCCAGGGCAACAGCGGCGGCCCGCTGCTCAGCCCGGAGGGGCGGGTGTACGGGGTGGTCTTCGCCAAGTCCCTGGACAGTTCGGACACGGGGTACGTGCTGACCGCCGACGAGGTCCGCCGGGACGCCGCGCTCGGAACCGAGGCCACCGATCGGGCGGACACCGAGGGCTGCGCGCTCTGACCGCCCGCGCCGACCTCCACTGACGCACCGCCGGGTCGAGGATCCGGCGGTGCGTCAGTTGCTCCTGGTAGCGTCGGCCGCGCTCACCCGTTCGGCTCAACCGAGCAGTACCGGAACGGGGCCGACGGGAGGTCAGGAGAACGTCATGATGGGTCACTCGCACGCGGTAAGCGGCGCAATGCTGTACGCGGTCTCCGCGCCGTTCCTGCCCCCGCTGCTGCTGGGCACCCACCTGAGGCCGGCGGACATACTGATGGGGACGGTGCTCTGCGCGGGCGCCGCGCTGCTGCCCGACCTGGACCACCACGACGGCACCATCGCCAACTTCCTGGGCCCGGTCTCCAAGGCGCTCTGCCGGTTCGTCTCCTGGGCCTCCGGCGGTCACCGGCACGCCACGCACTCGCTGCTGTTCGTCGCGCTGATGGGCGGCGGCACCTGGGCGGGCGTGACCTTCGGCGGCCGCTGGTTCACGATCGGCTTCTCGTTCTTCCTGCTGGCCATGGCGCTGAAGGCGCTCAACGCCCATGCGCCCGGCCACGGCCACCACACCTGGCTGACGGTGGTCGGACTCGCCGTGCTGGGCACGGCGGTCATGGACCGCTTCATGCCGGACGCCCCCGGCTGGCTGCCGTACGCGGTGGCCCTGGGCACGGTGGCGCACCTGTTGGGCGACTGCCTCACCAAGATGGGGGCGCCGCTGCTGTGGCCGCACAAGGAGCGCTACGAGATCGTCCTGATCAAGCGCACCGGCAACAAGATGGAGACCAACATCCTGGTCCCGATCATGAGTGCGGTGACCTTTGTGATGCTGGGGTTCGCCTGCCTCGGGCCCACCGTCGTCAACTGACCGGGATCAGCGGATAGCAGGGGCGCGCTCCAGGTCGGGGCGCGCCCCTCAGCCGTCGCGCCGCAGGCGCGCGCTCACCCAGCGGGCGCGCCGCCCCAGAATGCGCGGGATGCCCATCCGGTGTGCCCCTGGTCGTCGTGGCCGCCCGTCGCCGCCGAACGGCCATTCGGGCTGCTGAACGAGGTGCTGCGAGCCGCTGCGGTTTCGGCGCGGCGAGGCGTCGCGATCGGGCATCCAGGTCATACCGGATGGATGCCCGTCGACCGAGGGGGGTAACCGCATGAGGGCGGTCCATTTGTCCTATGCAATTGTCATATGATCATCCGTCAATTTGGCGGGTGGTCCGCTATGCCTTGTGCTCCCGCACCCAGTTGATCAGCTCGGCCGAGAACTGCTCCGGCGCCTCCTCGTGCGGGAAGTGCCCGATCCCCGGCAACAGCCGCCAGCGGTAAGGCGCCTCGACGTAGTCGCCCGCGCCGAGCGCCGTGTGCGAGAGCACCACGGGGTCGGCGGCACCCTGGATGTGCAGGGTGGGCGCGGTGATCGGCTTCTTCATCCGCCGGGCGAACTGGATGCCGTCCGGTCGGGCCATCGAACGCAGCAGCCAGCGGTAGGGCTCGATCGAGCAGTGCGCGGTGCTGGGGATCTGGACGGCCTGGCGGTAGGCCCGGACGGCGTCGGCCGGCAGCCGGTTCGGGCCGCTCCAGGCATCCAGGTACTCGGCGACCAGGGCGCCGTCGTCCGCGACCAGCCGGCGCTCCGGTATCCACGGCCGCTGGAAGCCGAGGACGTGGTCGAAGGCGGCCATCTGCCTGCGGTCGGTCAGCAGGGCCCGGCGCAAACGGCGCGGGTGCGCGGCGGAGACCACGGTGAGGCTCTGGATCACCGAGGGGCGCATCACGGCCGCCACCCAGGCCAGCGAACCGCCGCTGCCGTGGCCGACCAGGTGGGCCCGCCGCTCGCCGAGCGAGCGGATCACGCCGGTGATGTCGAGCGCCAGGTTGCCGGGGTCGTAGCCGCGCGGGGTGCGGTCGCTGCCGCCCACGCCGCGCAGGTCGAGGGCGACCGCCCGGAAACCGGCTTCGGCGAGGGCGGTGAGCTGGTGCCGCCAGGCCCACCAGTACTCGGGCCAGCCGTGCACCAGCAGGACCAGCGGGCCCTCGCCCACCTCCGCGATGTGGAAGCGGGCACCGTTGGCCGCCAGGTCGCGGTGCGTCCAAGGACCGTCCGAGCGGACGGTCCAGGCGGTCTCGGCGGGCCCGGGGTCGGAGGCCGGGGCGGGCACGGGCTTCTGGTCCAACGGCATACCGAGAGCCTGTCATACCTTGGCGCCGAACACGTCCCCGGCACTCGCCTCCCTCGGCGCCGGCGGGCGGCCGGAGACGGCTGCTACGGGATGCGGCCCAGCGCCCGGTCGATCTCCTCCTTGGTGGCCGGGCGCGGACGGGCGTGCTTCAGGACGTCCGCGGTCGCCTGGGCGCCCTCGAAGGTGCGGTGCGGCTTCTCGATCTTCTTGAACGAACGCAGCGCCAGCAGTCCGAGCACGGCCGCGAGCACCAGGTAGGCACCACCGACGATCAGGAACGACCAGCCGAGCGTCAGCCCCAACGCGTGCAGACCGTACGCGGCCGCGAAGCTCAGCATCGGGACGGCGGCCAGCGCCACCACGCCCGCGACGCTCAGTGAGACGCCGCCGGAGACGCCGCGCTTGACGTCCTGCCGGATCTCCGCCTTGGCGAGCGCGATCTCGTCGTGCAGCAGGGCGGACAGATCGGCGGTGGCCGCGGCGAAGAGCTGGCCCACCGAACGCTCGCCCTCGTAGGGCACCCGGCCGTCGCTGGACGGGTCTGCGGTTCCTGAGGGCATCAGCTGTTCTCCTTCAACGCGGTCAACTCGGTCAGCACAGTCAACACGGTCTGCTCGACTGCTCAGAATCATGCCCCTACCGGTCAGTCAGGCACCACTCCGGGGGCCTCTCCCGGGCGATGTGTCACCGCGGCCGAGTCATCCGACCTGGCGCTGGTAGACGTCCGGGATGCCATCGCCGTCCGAGTCGCGGTCCTCCTCCTCGCACAGCTGCCGGTAGTGCCGGTTGCGCAGCTTGAGCAGCACGGTGGCGACCAGCGCGCAGAGCACCGAGCCCACCAGGACGGCGGTCTTGGCTCGGTCGGCGAGGGCGCCGTCGTGCGGGAAGGCCAGCTCGCTGATCAGTAGCGAGACGGTGAAGCCGATGCCCGCGAGCGTGGCGACCGCGAACAGGTCCGCCCAGCTGAGCTGCGGGTTGAGTTCGGCCCGGGTGAACCTGGCGGCCAGCCAGGCGCCGCCGAAGATGCCGACCGTCTTGCCGACCAGCAGGCCGAGGACGATGCCGAGCGGCGTCGCCTGGGTGAAGACCTGGAACAGCGTGGTGGCCGAGATGGTCGTCCCGGCCGCGAGCAGCGCGAAGACCGGCACCGCGACACCGGCGGAGAGCGGGCGCACCAGGTGCTCGATGCGCTCGCCGGGGGAGTGCTCCTCGTCGCCCTCGGTGTGGCAGCGCAGGATCAGGCCCATGGCGACACCGGCCACCGTGGCGTGGATCCCGCTCTCGTGCATCAGCGCCCAGATCACCAGGGCCAGCGGCAAGTACAGGTACCAGCCGTGGACGCCGCGCCGGTGCAGGAACCAGAACAGCACCAGGCCGGCGAAGGCGAACCCGAGTGCCCAGAACCTGATGCCGGAGCTGTAGAAGATCGCGATGATCAGGATGGCGATCAGGTCGTCCACGACCGCGAGGGTGAGCATGAACGCCCGCAGCGCCGAGGGCAGGTGACTGCCCGCCACGGCGAGCACGCCCAGGGCGAAGGCGATGTCGGTGGCGGTCGGGATGGCCCAGCCGGCGGGATTACCGCCTGGGCCGCTGTTGGCGACGGTGAACACGATCGCCGGCAGCGCGACGCCGGAGACCGCGGCGATCACCGGCAGGGCGGCGGCACCGGGGCTGCGCAGCTCGCCGGCCACGAACTCGCGTTTGAGCTCGATCCCGGCAACGAAGAAGAAGACTGTCAGCAGCCCGTCCTTGGCCCAGTTCTCCAGGCTCAGGTTCAGGTGGAGCGGCCCCGGCGGGCCTATCGTCCGGCTCAGGACGTTCTCGTACCCGTGCGGCCAGACGTTCGCCCAGACGAGGGCGATCACGGCGGCGGCGAGGAGCAGGATGCCGCCGACGGTCTCGGTGCGCAGTGCGTCGGTGATGTACCGGCGTTCGGGAAGCGGGAGCAGGCCGAGGAACTGGCGACGATCGGTGGACGGCGACGTGGCCACGGGGGGACCTCCAGTCGGGGACGGCAGCTGGATGCACCAGTGGTGCGATGCCGACCAGACTTCCCGGCGCGCCTCAGAGATCTTGTTGCGTTTTTGACAGTCTACTGGGAGCGGCGACGCGATTTCCGGATTGTCGTATTTTATTCCTCATGCCCACCTCTGTCGGGGCATGCCGAGCCGGGTACCTGGCGGAAGGCGGTCCCAGGCACCGAGGTGGCTCTTGGCGGCGGCCTCGGCCCTACGGGCGGCCGCGGGGCACGCTCAGGCCCCGAGGTAGCGCAGTACGGCCAGTACCCGGCGGTGATCGGCGGCGGAGACGGGCAGGTCCAGCTTCAGGAAGATGTTCGCCACGTGCTTCTCGATCGCCCGCTCGGTCACCACCAGCCGGTCGGCGATGGCCCCGTTGGACCGTCCCTCCGCCATCAGGCCGAGCACCTCGCGCTCGCGCGGGCTGAGCCCGTCCACCGACCGGCGGCTCGGGCTCGCGCCGACCAGCTGGGTCACCACCTCGGGGTCCAGCGCCGTACCGCCGCGCGCCACCCGCTCCAGCGCGTCCACGAAGTCCTGGGCATCCAGTACGCGCTCCTTGAGCAGGTAGCCGACCCCGGTCGAGCCGGCGGCCAGCAGCCGGGCCGCGTACTCCGTCTCCACGTACTGGGAGAAGATCAGCACCGCCAGTCCGGGCTGGGCGGCCCGGAGCTCGATCACCGCGCGCAGTCCCTCGTCGGTGTGGGTGGGAGGCATCCGGATGTCGGAGACGACGACGTCGGGCCGGTGCCCGGCCACCGCCGCCTTCAGCTGCTCGCCGTCGGCGACGGCGGCCACCACCTCGTGGCCCTCGTCCTCCAGCAACTGCACCAGACCGGCCCGCAGGATCGCCGTGTCCTCGGCCACTACAACTCGCACGGCCCATCCCCCTGTTGATTCATCGGACCACCGGCGCGCTTGGCCGCGCCGCCGTCACAGTCTGCCCGGGAGATCGACGGTCACCGTGGTCGGCCCGCCGGGCGGACTGTCCACCGTCAGGACACCGTCCGCGGTGCGTACCCGCTCGGCCAGCCCGCGCAGCCCGCTCCCCGCGCCGTCCAGCCGGGCGCCGCCCCGGCCGTCGTCCGTGACCAGCAGGCGCAGACCGTTCCCGTGCTGCAGCACCGAGACCGCCATCCGTCCGGCGCCGCTGTGCTTGCCCGCGTTGGCCAGCAGTTCGGCGGCGGCGAAGTAGAGCATCGTCTCGACCGGAGCGGACGGACGCCCGGGCGTCTCGACCCTAACCGCGGTCGGGATGGCCGACCGCGCCGCCAGGGTGGTGAGCGCGGGCCCGAGACCGGAGTCGAGTGCGGGCGGGTGGATGCCGCGGACCAGTTCGCGCAGCTCCTGAATGATCTCCTTGGTCTCCTGTCGGGACTCCTTGAGCAGTTCCTGCGCCTTCACGGCGTCCCCCTTGGCGAGCCGGCTCTCCGCCCGCCCGAGCCGCATCCCGAGTGCCACCAGCCTGGCCTGCGCGCCGTCATGCAGATCGCGTTCGATCCGGCGCAGCGTGGCAGCCGCCTCGTTGATCGCGTGCTCGCGGGTCTCGACCAGCTGGGCCAGCCGGAGCGAGGTCGCGGACGGCCCCAGCAGCCGGGGGAGCAGCCACCGGTCCAGCGCCAGCGGCCCGCGGGCCAGCCAGGGCGCGATCAGCAGGAGCAGCAGGCCGACCGCGCTGACCAGCAGAGCGCGTTGCCAGGTGTCGAAGTGGAACCCGTTCACCTCGAAACCGACTTCGTGCCTGACCCCGTGCGCGTCCGTCTCCCGTATCGGCTCCACCAGTCGTAGCACCGGGTAGCAGAGGAACAGCACCCCGTACGCCCACCAGCCGAAGCCGAGCGCGAACTGCACCAGCCCGAGCGGCACTCGCAGGGACAGATACGCCACCGACCGCCAGGCCGCCGGGTCGCCGAGGTGGTGCCCGAGGAAGCCGGAGAGGCCGGGCGCGCGGCGCGGTCGGAGCGGGGTCGGGATCTCCAACTCCAGTAGCAGACGGGCCAGTAGTCGGTGCAGAGCGCCGAACCAGCGGTCCAGACTGAGGAAGAGGGCCAGCAGCGGTGAGACCAGCAGGCCAGCCGAGAGGACGCCGAACACGACCGTCAGCACCACCGCGACCAGGCCGAGCAGCGCCAGCGGCAGGCTCAGCAGCGAGTACAGCACCCCGCGCCAGGACCGTGCGGTGAACGGCTCCCGCAGGAAGCGGTGGATCACCGTCCGGTCGGGCGGTTGCTGACCTGTGTGCTCGCTCGTCTTCATCGGGCCCATGATGGCGTCGCGGGTTCGATCTTGGGGCATCGGTCGCGGCGGCGTACCCGGCGGCGGCTCAGCCGCGCAGGGTCGCGGCCTCCGGCTGGAGTTGTGGTGGTGGTTCAGCTGTCGGGCTGAGGCTGATTTGGGATCAGCACTGGCACCGGACGGTGACCTGGGCCATCGCGCGGAACCGGCCCGCTGCTCCTCCTGCCGGTCGGGTTCAAGCCGGTGGACAGGTGGACGACCGCCGGCTTCGGCGGGTGCCCGGCCGGGTGAGCGGTGAGGTGGGGCCCGGTGGGGGTGCCCGAACGGCACCCCCACCGGCTGTGGCTCGTCAGCGTTGGCTCTCGCCGGCCGCGGTTCTCACCGGCCGCGCCGACGTCAGCCGCGGCTCAGCTCTCGCCGTCCGTGTTGCCGGACGGTAGCTGTGACTGGATCAGGTTCATCACCGAGGAGTCGGCGAGGGTGGTGGTGTCGCCGACCTCGCGGCCCTCGGCGATGTCGCGGAGCAGGCGGCG
>NZ_JBSFJU010000068.1:0-42002 GCF_053598215.1 Kitasatospora sp. NPDC001175
CGTCCAACTCCACCTCCTCGAACTCCTCGGCATCGAAGTCACCCGAACCCGCTGGCCACAGACCTGAAACGGTGACCTGCGAAGTACGGGGCTAGCGTCCTGCCGTACCTGGAAAGTGAGGAGTCGGCAGGTGGGGGAGATCAAGCGCGTCGCGATCGCGGCCGCGTACCAGCTGGCGGAGCCGTCGATGATCGACGTGCTGATGGAGCGGCTGCGTGACGAGACGCTGGACGTGCTGAGCCACGAGTACGAGTTGTCGCCCCGGCTGACGGACGCCGTCATCGCCTCCGGCGACCGGGCCCTGCAGGTCGCGCTGGCGGCGAACTCCTCCGGTGCGCCCGGTATGCGCAAGGCGCACCTGCGCCTGGCGCGCCTGGGCGATCCCGGGGTCGGTCGCGCGCTGTACAAGGCGAAGCGGTGGGCCGACAGCTCGCATCGGATCCGGGCCGCCGTGCTGGCCGCCGCCGATCCGGCGGATCCGGCGTGGCGTGCGTCGGGCGGACTGGTCGAGGAACTCCTCAGCCCCTCGGCCCGGCACGTGCTACGGCCGGCGCTGCGGGCGCCGTTCCCGGAGCTGGTCGTGCGCGCTCTGGGCGAACACGGCCGGAGCCTGCCGAGGGGGATGGTGCTGGCCTCCTGCCGGGACGTGCTCGCCCACGGCGGCCGCGACGGGCTCGCGGCGCTCGCGGACCACCTCGCCGAGCGGGACGAGCTGGGCCACCCGGGGCTCGTCGAGCTGCTGCGCCGGGCCGCGGCCGATCCGGACCCGGCGGCCGTGCTGCACGGTGAGCCCTCGGCGACCGACGAGATCACGGCGGAGGTTCGCACCGGTCCGATGTGGAACCTGCCGCAGGACACCGCGGTCGACTGGGACGAGGTGCGGGCCGAGCACCGCCGCCACCCGTTCTCGGTCGACGCGATCATGACCCTCAACCGGCTGCCCGGCTGCCCGCCGGAGTTGGCGGTCGAGGGATTCCGGGCCGATCCGGCCGGGACGATGGCCAGGGGCACCGGTCCGCTGCCGCCGTCGGTGCTGATCGAGCCGGATCTCGCCCTTGACATGCCCGGCTACCGCCTGAGGCAGGCTCTCACCACCGGTCTGACCGAGGGTTGGCTGCCGTGCGCGTGGGTGCTGTCCGAGGTGCGGCCCGCGGCCCTCGCGCTGAGCGTCATGCCCACGGCCGGCACGGCTGGCGAGGATACCCGCGCGGCGGTCCGCGAACTGGTCGCCCCGCTCGGGGCCGAGCCGGCCGCCTGGATCGCGCTCTACCGGCGGGTCAGCCGGTTCCAGGGCACGGCCACCGCCCTGGTGGCCGCCGCCTGCGCCGAGGCCGGCTGCGGTGCGACAGCTTCCTGGCCCCGTCCGCTCAAGGCGGCCTTCCCCTCCCGGGAGCCGGAGGACGCCCGCCGGATCTTCCAGCTCCTGTTCGAACATGCCGAGCAGGACGCACAGGAGAGCCTCATCCCCTTCCTCGACGAACGGGCGATCCAGCACCTGCTCGTCTTCAGCCGCCCCGCGCGGCGGATCCGCGACCGGATCACCGCCGTCCACGGCAGGTCCGTACAGATCGCCCACGCCTCCCGCTGGGACCTCCCGAAGGAAGACGTCGAGGAGTTGCTGGAGCTCGACGACCCCGAGGTGAACGCGAAGCTCTACCTGTACGGGGCGATCGCCTTCGAGGAGCGGGTGCGGATCCTCGCCGGCCGGGGCCGTGGCGACGGCCAAGTCCCCGTCGCGCCCCAGCTCCTGGCCGACCTCGTCGAGGTCAAGGCCGCCCATCGCCGCGACTGGCTGACCGCCGGTCACCTCTCCGGCGATCCCGGGGTACTGAGGGCGACGCTCAGCAGGTGCAGGCTGCACACGGAGGGCGGCCGGCTGCGCACCCTGATCCACCTGTGGGAGCGGCACGGGCCGCAGGAGGTGGAGGCCTTCCTGGACGAACAGCACTTCCCGGGCCGCCGCAACTCCAGCCACCCGCTACCCGCCAGTACGCACCGGGGCGTACGGAAGGCGCTGGCCGCGCCCGACGGGTTGGCCGTGCTCCGCTCCCTGCTGGCGGCCGAGGAGGCACCGGAGCGGCTGGTGGCGCTGCTGCGCAGGACCGCCGCCGGCTCCGTCGCGGACCGGGTGCGCCACCTGGTGGCGGAGGGCACCCGACTGCCCTGGCCGCAGCTGATGTCCGCCCACACCGCCGAGCCGCTGCCCGGCGCCCAGCTGGCGGCTCTGGCCTCCGCGCCGGACTGCCCCCGGACCCTCCTCGTCGAGGCACTGCGCGCGCAGCCCCTCGCGCCCCGCGCCGAGGGGATGGACTGGCTGCCCCGGGCTCTCGACGACGGCCGGCTGACCACCGGCGACGTCCTCCGGCATGCCCAGCCGGCTTCCGCGGTGGTGGCCTTCCTCACCGCGACGGACATCAACTCCCGTCCGGCCAGGCCACGTTGGCGGCCACCTCACCGTGAGGCGGCGCGGCTCCTCCGGAGCCACCTGGGCGCCGATCCTCAGGCGTGGGCGTCCGCCCTCCGCCTGCTCCCCGACTTCACCGGCTCCCTCCCCGAACTCCTCACCGCCGCCGCCCGCCGACCCGGAACCGCCTGACACCTCGTCGGCACGCCAGAGCCAGTATTGCTCGCCGCTTGTCCGCCTCCGGTGGCTCGCGCTCTGCCGGTCTGCGCCAAGGCAGTTCGCACCCCGGCGGGCGGCGCCGGTCGGGGCCTCGCCACTCGGCCGCCCCGTACGCTGTCGCACATGGTGAAGTTGGAGCAGCTCCGGGCGGACCACGCGGACGTCCTGCTGGTGTTCGAGCAGGAGAACCGGGAGTACTTCGCACGGTCCGTGCCGGATCGCGGGGACGCGTACTTCGCCGAGTTCGCCTCCCGGCTCCGCGCCCTGCTCGCCGAACAGGACGCGGGGCTTTGCCACTTCCACGTCGTCGTGGACGACCAGGGGGAGTTGATCGGCCGGGTCAACCTCGTGGACGTCGCGGAAGGGACAGCCGAACTCGGCTACCGGATCGGCGAGCGAGCCGCGGGCCGGGGCGCGGCGACGGCCGCGGTCGAGGAGGTGTGCCGGCTGGCTGTCGTGGCGTACCGGCTCTCCGTGCTCACTGCGGTCACCACCCTCGACAATCCGGCGTCCATGGCCGTCCTCAGGCGCAACGGGTTCACGCCGACGGGGGACATCAGCATCGGTGGGCGCCCGGGCATCCGGTACCGGCGCCCGCTCGCCGTCTCACGCTGACCGCCGACGGCCGGAGCGCACCCGATCAGGCCGCACTCCGAACGGCCAGGTCCGCCAGCCGGTCGGTCGCGCTACGAGGGTCGCGTCCAGCGCTTCGGGCGGGACGACCTCGTCGCACAGCAGCAGGACCGGCGGGCCGGTTACCTCGACCTGCTCACTGAAGAAGATCGTTTGCTGTGCCATCCGGCTTCCGGCCACCCGGCCCAGCAGCAGGTTCGCGGGCGGGGTTGTGCCCGCGGTGAGCGCGGGCGGGGAGAAGCAGGCGTCGACTCCGGCGATCACTCGGTCGAGAACGAGCGCGCCTGGGTGGGCTCGTTCCCGAGTCGCAGAGTCAGCGTCAACTAGCGCCAATTCACGGCTATCTGATACTGTCTCGGTCGAATCCTCGAGATGCCCGGGCTGATTTCCCGAGGCGCCGCGTGCGATGGGCTGCACAGCCCCATCCGTCCTTGGCGACTGCGCAGGCGAGCACATGTGAAGCCCGGCCCACCGCCATGCCGGCTTCGCCATGTCCCGCACCGACGGGAGCGAGGCCGGCGGACGTGCACCGGAGTTTCCCGGAGCACGGGAAGCCATGGTCGTCTCCGGACGACATCCCATCGCCTGCCGCCCGGTGGGTCTCGACCGTTCCACCCTCGGGGAGTTTCCGGCCCGGCTGGCCGCCGTGGCGGCACGGCGGCGCGGGCGGCGAGGGCGAGGACGCCCGGATCGCCGCGATCGTTTCGTCCGCCGGGATGGAGCGGCTCGCGTCGGCCGCTGCGGCAGAGGTCCCCGACGTCTCCGGGAGTGCGGACCTCGACCTCGAACGGCGGGTCGTTGTCCTGGGCGTGCATCAGGTCGAGGGGCTGGAGTTCGACTCCGTCGTGGTGGCCGGCCCCCAGGGGATGTCGGACGCCCCTCCACGGGGGTTCGGCGACCTCTGCGCGGCGTTGACCCGGATCGGCCGGCGCCTGCACATCCTGCATTCCGGACCGGTGCCGAATGTGCTGAAACACCTTTCTCGGTACGGCCATTGACAGCAAATCGGCATTGTGTCTATAAACTCGTATGACTTCACAGTCTCAGTCACAGAAAGACATCGATGATGAAGCGTCAACACCTCCCCAGGAAGGCCCGCTCCGTGGCATTAACGGATTCCGCTATTTCTGGTCGTCCCGCGTGGTATCCGGTCTCGGGTCCGCCGTCACCACCGTCGCCCTGCCCGTCCTGATCTTCCAGGAGAGCAGGTCCCCGCTGCTGGTCTCCCTGGTCTCAGCCGCCGGCACCCTGCCCTACCTGGCCTTCGGCCTGATCGCCGGCACGGTCGCGGACCGGGTGGACCGGCGGGCCCTGATGATCGTGACCGACTGGCTCAATGCCCTCTGCCTGGGCTCCATTCCGCTGGCCTGGGCCATGGGAGTGCTGACCGCCAGTCATGTCCTGGCGGTGGCGCTATTGTCGGCCAGCCTTTCCCTCTTTTTCGACGCCGGGGTGTACGGATTCGTCCCGGAGGTCGTCGGAAAGGAGAATCTGGCCCGGGCTAACAGTGCGATTTACGGCGCGGAAACGGTGGTAAGGATCGCCGGCAACGCCCTGGCGGGCGGACTCATCCTGCTGCTCCGGCCCGGTGGCACACTGGCACTCGACGCCGCGTCCTTCGCCGCCTCCGCCCTCCTCCTCCGGGCCATCGCCCACACCACGCCCAGCTCCGCGCCCTCGGCGGCCAGGCGGCCGGGACTCCGGGAGTCCGTCAGGGAGGGGCTCCGCTTCCTGTACGGCCACCCCACGCTGCGGGTCCTGACGGTGGTCGGCACCCTCCAGTCGTTCTCCGGCGGTGCCATCGTCGGGCAGCTGGTCGTCTTCGCCGACCGGGTGCTGGGCATCCACGGATCCGACGGGCGGATCGGCCTGCTCTACATGGCCTGGAGTGCCGGAGGCATCGGCGGATCGCTGCTGCTGCCCCGGCTGCGGCGCCGCTTCGACGCCTACCCGCTGCTGCTGTGGGTGCTGCCCGTCGGGGCTCTGCTCGGCCTTCTCGTCGTCCTCACCTCCGACTGGCGCGTCGCGCTCGTGGCGCTGACGGCGTGGGGATCGGCGTACCTCGTGGTCCTGGTGAACACGATGACCTACTCCCAGGAGGTCACCCCGCCCGAGCTCCAGGGCCGGGTCAACACCACCCGCCGGATGCTCTCCTCGGGTCTGGGTGTCCCGCTCGGCGCGCTGGTGGCCAGCACCGTCACGGTACGCGTCGGCATCCAGGCCGGAATGGCCACTGCCGCCGTCGCGACCGCCCTGGCCGCGGTGATCGTGTGGGCGGTACGGCTGCTCCGGCTGCTGAGGCCGTCGGAGTCGGCCCAGGCGTAGCCGGCGCCGCGGGCCCGCCCGGCCCGGCCGCCGGGCAGGGCCGGCCCGCACACCGGGCCGCGGCCGCCCGTCGGTGTCCATCCCCGCCACTGGCGGTGAATTCCCTTGTTTTGTCGGCGAGTTGGGCGAAGCTGATCCCACTCGTCATGGCGACCAGCGTGTAGGACAGGAGTGGTCCGCCCAGGCGTCGGACCACCTCGTACAGCGACTCCGCGCTCTGCTCGGCCACCCAGTCCGGGCTCGGGCACGACACCCCCGAGCGCGAGTCGCCGAGTTCGCAACTCCGGTCGGCACCCGGGCGGTACGGTTGCGGCAGCCCCGTGCTGACGACCTCCCTGCCGGCCTCCGGCAGCGGCAGACCGATGCCTGGACGCCGGTCGACCTCGACCGGAGCCGACCGGGAGGCGTACGCGCTCAGCACCGGCGCCCACCTGGCACTCCCGCCCGAAGCCGCCGACCCCGACCCACCCCTCCCGTACCGACGAGCACCCTGGCCGGATTCCCATGACCGTCTCCATCGCCCTGCTCACCCAGGACCTGCGACTGCACGACAACCCCGTACTGCGCGCCGCCTGCCACGAAGCCGACGAGGTCGTACCGCTGTTCGTCCTCGACCCCGACATCGAAGCCGCAGGCTTCGCGGCTCCCAACCGGCTGGCCTTCCTCGCGGACTGCCTCACCGATCTGGACGGATCACTCCGGCGGATCGGAGGCGGGCTCGTGCTGCGCCGAGGCCGCTCGGCGACCGAGACCGCGAGGCTGGCCGACGAACTCGGCGCGGGTTCGGTACACGTCGCGGCGGGAGTGAGCGCCTTCGCCGGGCGCCGCGAGCGCGAGTTGCGCCGGCACCTGGGCGACCGCCTGCACGTCCACGACGAATCGCTCACCGTCGTCCCGCCCGGTGAGCTCACTCCGGCCGGCAAGGACCACTACGCCGTCTTCACCCCGTACTTCCGTGTCTGGCTGCAGGCCGGCGAACGCCCGCCCCACCGTGCGCCGGTGGCCCTGCGAACGCCCGCCGGGATCGCGAGCGAACCCGTCCCCCGGGTGAAGCCCGACTCTCCCGGCCTGCCGGAGGGCGGCGAGTCGGCCGGGCGGCGGCTGTGGCGGGCCTGGAACGTCGACCGGTACGAGGAACTGCACGACGACCTCGCCGCCGACGCGACGTCACGGCTCTCGCCCTACCTCCACTTCGGCTGCCTGTCCGCCACCGAGCTCGCCCGGCTCGCCGAACGTCAGGGCGGGCCGGGCGCCGAGGCGTTCGTCCGGCAGCTGGCATGGCGGGACTTCCACCACCAGGTGCTCGCCGCCCGGCCGCAGTCGGCCTGGACGGACTACCGCGCCAAGCGGGACCGCTGGTGGAACGACGAACTCGAGGCCGAGGCCTGGCGCCGGGGCCGCACCGGTTTCCCGATCGTGGACGCCGGCATGCGCCAACTCGCCCACGAGGGCTGGATGCACAACCGCGCCCGCCTGGTGACGGCATCGTTCCTGGCCAAGACGCTCTACCAGGACTGGCGGATCGGTGCCCGTCACTTCCTCGCCCTGCTGGTCGACGGCGACATCGCCAACAACCAGCTCAACTGGCAGTGGGTGGCCGGTACCGGGACCGACACCCGCCCCAACCGGATCCTCAACCCGCTCGCCCAGGCGGACCGCCTGGACCCCGACGGGGCCTACGTCCGCCGATGGGTCCCCGAACTCGCCGACCTTCCGGGCCGAACTGTCCACCGGCCCTGGAAGCTGGCGCGGACCCCCGGTGGGTACCCGCAACCGATCATCGACCCCACGGACATCTCGACCCGCCTCCGTACCGCGCGCGGCCTGGACTGACCACACGTCAAGGGCGTGTGCAGCAGGGCCGGCCATCCGCCGTCAGGTCCGGGTGCGCCGCTGCCGGTGGCACCCTCCGGCATCGGCGCGCTGATCCGGCGCACTCCCAGGGCCCGCAGCCGCCGCTCCAGCTCCGTGAGAAGGGAGCTGCCGATCCCGCGACTGCGCCAGCGGGCGGCCAGCGCCACCAGGATCACCCAGGCGCGCTCGGCCTGCGCCTGGGCCACGGCCACGCCCACCAGCTCGTCACCGACCACCGCGACCACGGCGGGCTGGCGCGCTCGCGCGGCGGCCATCACCTCGGAGACGGGGAAGACCGGGAGCGGTTCCTCGCTCAGACGGCTCTGGTCCCAGATCTCGATCGCCTGATCGAGATCGTCGTCGTGGAAATCCCGCAACCGCCAAGCCGGCATGGCCACCTCCTCGCCCACCGCCGCCAGGATCCCACCAGCCGCCGAAGACGGCGACCACTCGCCCCGCGTCGGCTTCGCCAGGCTCTCTGCGATGCCCCGGAAGCTCGGTGGCGACGCTCCGCTGACCGCAATCACCCTGGTCGCCATCCGTGCCTGAACCATGACTACGGGTGACTCATCGCCCCTGCCGGCGCGTCGCCCGGGAACGGTCGGTGAGCCGAGAGTCCGGGCGTGCGGGGCCCGTACGGCACGGAGTGTGGCGCTGCATCGTAGGGCGCTCCGCATGCCGACAAGTTCTCCATGGCTGCCCGGCTCCGCAGGTGCCGATTGACAGACGGTCATCAATTTATCGGTTTGGATGGTTTTCGGGCGAAGACCCCCGAAAAGATGCGAAGATTCCCCTGCCCGGCCAGAGCTGACCGGGCGTTAGGGGAGATAACCACGTGAGGCGAACCATATTGAGCTCCGCTGTGGGCGTTGCGGTGACGGCGGTCCTGTCGGCCGCATCGCTCCCGTCGGCCTCGGCCTCGGCCTCGGCCGCGGATGCGGCCGGGACTGGCGGGACGGCGGACAAGGCGACCGTCGCGTCCTTCCAGCGGATGACCCAGGCCGTCCTGGGCCAGCGGACGGCAGCGCTCCTGGACACGGCCCCGGCGCGGCGCGAAGCCCTGCGGTCCGACGCGCGCGTCGGCCTGGCGGCCGGCCTGGCGCGGGCCGAGGACACCGCGGTCTCCTCGTTGCGGGACCGCAAGGCGCGACTGGCGGCCGCGGGGGAGGCGTACGGCGCCGGCAACACCCAGGTCTCCGTGGACAAGGTCAAGATCAGCGGCGGGCGGGCCGATGTCGAGGTCACCGAGACCACGACCCTGACCTACAAGAACGCCCACGGTAGCGAGCCCGCGACGACCGGCTTCCAGGCACACCACAACGTGACCTTCGCCGCCTCCCACGGGCGTTGGGAACTGACGGCCATCAAGAGCGAGGATGCCGGCGCCCCCGCGGTCAACGAGCCCGCCGCACCCGTGGCGAATCCCGTGGACGCCGATCCTCCGGAGGGGGCCCCTGCCGCCACCTCCTGGCCGGCGGCGGCGCGCCCGAAGACCGCAGGGAGCAGCGGGTACAACTACGCGGCCATGGCGGCGTACGCGGAGAAGTACTGGAACAACTACAACCCCGCCTACCCGCACTACAACGGCGCCGGCGGGGACTGCACCAACTTCATCAGCCAGTCGCTGAAGGCGGGCGGCTGGAAGGACGCCCCCGGTGCCGACTCGGACTACCACAGCTGGTGGTCCAGCTCCTCGGGCCAGAGCTGGTCCTGGGTGGGCGTCAACGAGTGGTCCTGGTTCGCGCTCTCCAGCAAGCGGGTGACGAACCTGGCGAACGTCTACCAGCTGGGCGTCGGCGACATCCTGCAGATGGACTTCGACCGTGACGGTTCCAAGGACCACTCCATGATCGTCACGTACCGGAGCCCGAGCGGCATGCCGTACGTGACCTACCACTCGAACAACACCTACCGCAGGTCGGTGGCGAGCCTGGTGATGTCCAACCCGAACGCGGTGTACTTCGCCTACCGCACCTGACGGTCGGTGCCGCAGGCCCTGCCGTCCGCGTCTGTGACGAGCGGACGGCGGGGCCTGCATAACCGCCTGTGACCGGCGGTGGGACCCGTTCCAGCCTGTTCCCGCGCCGACTTCCCGGCCCTCCAGACCGACTGACGGCGGGTCGGTCTACAGGATCACCTCAGTGTGGGCTTTGCAGGCATCTTGGCCGGACCTCTGGAGGGTGGCGAGCCAGTCGGTCAGCAGGCGGTTGACCTCCTCGGGCCGCTCCTGCTGGATCCAGTGGCCGCAGCCGTCCAGGAGGTGGGAGGCGGACAGGGCGGGCATGGTGGCGGGGTGGGCGTCGATGGCATCGGCCATCCAGGTGGTGGAGGCGTCCAGGGCACCGCCGATGAACAGGGACGGCTGCGTGATCGGGGCTCCGCGGTGCGGGGCGAGGTCTTCCCAGTCGCGGTCCATGTTGCGGTAGCGGTTGAGGGCGCCGGTCAAGCCGGTGCGCTCGAACTCCCCGGCGTAGACGTCGAGGTCGTCCTCGCTCAGCCAGGCAGGGAGCGTGCCGGCGGGGAAGCGGTCGCGCAGCCGGCCGCCGCGGGCGACGAAGTGCGGGTCGGGTTCGCCCTGGGCGGGCATGGTGTCGGCGGACAGGGCCGCGTAGAAGCCCGCGAGCCAGCCCCGGACGTCGGGCTCGATCTCCGCCTCGGCACGGCCGGGCTCCTGGAAGTAGGAGACGTAGAACTCCTGCTCGGGGCCGCCGATCTGGCCGAAGACGTCGGTGGGGCGGGGCCCGCCGGGCGGCGCGTAGGGGACGCTCAGCAGGGTGACGGCGCGGAAGACCTCGGGGTGGAGCACGGCGGAGGCGGCGGCGATGTTGGAGCCCCAGTCGTGGCCGACGACCACCGCGCTCTCCTCGCCGAGGGCGCGCACGACGGCGACGTTGTCCTCCACCAGGTCGAGCATCCGGTAGGCGTCGCTCGCGGCGGGCTTGGAGGAGCGGCCGTAGCCGCGCACGTCGATCGCCACCGCCCGGTAGCCGGCTGCGGCGAGGGCCGGGAGCTGGTGGCGCCAGGAGTACCAGGACTCGGGGAAGCCGTGCACGAGCAGGACCAGCGGGCCGGCGCCCTGCTCGACCAGGTGCAGGCGCCCGGCCGGGGCCTCGACGGTGCGGTGGCGGAGTTCGGCGGACGGCTCGGGTTGCATGGGCTTCTCCTCGGTTCGCGGGCGGACGCGGGTACCCGTCGATCATGCGGCGCGGCGGCCGTCCGACGCGATCAGCGTTGCCATTCTGACAAACTTGCAGGAAGGGGCCAGGTCATCACGGCCGGAGAGGAACAGGGCGAAGTGGCGGACGACGACGGCATAGTGGACAAGCTGGCGGCGATGGGCCCTCGGCTGCGGACCGTGCGCGAGCACCGCGGTGCGACGCTCAACGGCGTCGGCCGGGCGACCGGCATCTCGCCGAGCACGCTGTCGCGGATCGAGACCGGCCGCCGCAAGCCCACCCTGGAAGTGCTGCTGCAGCTGGCGAAGGAGTACGGCGTCTCCCTGGACGAGCTGGCCGGCACCGCACCCGCGACGGTGCCCCGGCCTTCCGCGCTGCGGCGTTTCGGCGACGACAAGGCGGTGCTGCCGCTGACCCGGTACGTCGGCGGCCTCCACGCCCACAAGCACGTCCTGCCCGCCGTCGAGGAGCCGCCCGGGCGGCCGCGGCAGATCTCCCACGACGGCTACGAATGGCTGTGCGTCCTGTACGGGCGGCTGTGGCTCGCGCTCGGCGACCAGGACCTCGTCCTGACCGCCGGGGACGTCGCCGAGTTCGACACCCGCACCCCGCACGGAGTCGCGAATGCCGGCCCCGGCGGACCGGTCGAGTACCTGATCATGTTCGGGCCCCAGGGTGAGCGCCTACGGCCGCGCACCCCTCCAGCCGCTGGTCGCGGGGCACACCAGCCAAATCGCGGCCGGGCCGGTCACCAGACACAGCCGTGAGATCCGGAACTCGTCCCAACATGGGCTTGATTCGCTTTGGCGGACACTCCTGACCAGGGGGTACGGTCCCGGTGAGGATGATGTCCATCATGGAGAGCCGTGCGTTCGCCGCGCGGGGCGACGGGGTAGTGCTCGTCGGCGATCTGTGGACTGCCTGGGGTCGAGCGCGGATGGCAGGCGGCCTCGATCGTGCTTCGATCACCGCGCCGGAGCCGTCCAGCGCGTGGCAGGCGGCGTCGCAGGCCGCGCCGCGTGCGTCGGCGGCCAGGCCGCTGCCGGTAACTCTCGGGCCGTACGCTTGAATCAGCGGCAGAACCGAGCCGGGTCGATGGGGGATTGGCAGCCGTTCAGAACCGTTCCTTTGCGGGAGAGGGCCTCCGCTCCGCCTGCTTGCGACGGCGGTGCTCCGCGACGCGTGCGCGGGACGCGCAGGTGGTGGAGCAGTAGCGGCGAGGGCTGCCGGAGCCGATGCCGAGATAGAAGTTCCGGCAGTTCGGCGCCGCGCATGCGCCCCAGGTGATGCGGCCGTGTTCGCTGAGGATCTGGGCCAGGGCCAGGGCGCTGGCGGCCAGGAACCAGTCCGCCCAGCCTGCATCGTCACCGTGGTCCACGTGGAGGTGCCAGGGGTGACCGTCGTGACGGGACAGGCGGGGGGCGGCGGCATGCTCGGCCAGGAGGGCGTTGAGAGCGAGGGCGGCGCGGTCGGTGTCGGTTTCGGCCAGGGGCCCGAACATGCGGATCGCGGCGCTTCGCAGGGCCTGGGCATCCTGTTCGGAGAGCGCCGCTTCCGTCAGGTCATCCGGATGCTCGCCGTGGAGTGCGAGCAGGTCCGCGACCGCGCTGCGAGGCAGGTCGGGGTCGGAGCGCACCGCGTTGGCGATGTCGATCAGACGTTGCGAGGCCTGGAATCCCTGTTGCCGCATGGCAGTTCCTCCCGCGTTCCGCTTCTGGCGGCCCATCCTGCCGCGCGCCTAGTGTAACGTCTTGCTGAAGATTCCCGTTACATGTCAGGGGTGGACGTGCAGGGACGCGCGGGAGTGCGGCAGTACCTGGTGACGGCGTTCTGCGCGCGACTGGCCGACGAGGGCGTGGCCCTGGCCGTGGTAACGCTTGCCGTGCATCGCACCGGCGGTGCGGCGCAGGGCGCCTTCGTGCTGACGGCGTGGATGGCACCGCATGTCCTGGCCGCACCGCTGGCCGGCGCCCTGGCGGCTCGGGCACGGCGGCCCCGGCTCTTCCACACGAGCGCGCTCGGCGGCTTCGCCATGGCAATTGCCTTACTCGGGTTCGGTGTTGGCCGAATTCCCCTGCCCGTGGTGCTGGCCGTGGCGGCGGTGGGAGGCTGCTGCGGCCCGGTCGTCTCCGGTGGCATGTCCAGCCTGGTCACCCGCATCTGCCCGGCGGGCTCTGACCAGGACCGCGCCTACGCGTGGGACGCCGTCGTCTACAGTGCCGCCGCCATCGCGGGGCCCGGAGTCGCCGGACTCGCCGCCGGTCTCTCGCCCGCCGCGGCCATGTCCGTCATGTCCGTAGCCGCGGCCTGCGCCGCCGCACTGGTGGCCGTGCTGCCCCTCCACCCCGAACCCGCCCGTGACACAAGTGTGGCGATCCGGCTGCGTGGTGACTTGGCGTCAGGACTCGCGACGGTCTGGCGGTACCGGGAGCTGCGTGCCATCACCGCGGCCACGTCCCTCGCCTTCGTCGGCATCGGTGGGCTGACCACGATCGCGGTGCTCCTCGGCGAAAGCCGGAACCATCCCGAAGCAGGCGGCCTGCTCATGACCGCATTCGCAACCGGGGCCCTGGCCGGCAACGTTGCGATCGCCCGCGCGCGGCCCGCTGCACCGCCGCACCGCCTCGCCGTGCTCGGCATGCTCGGCACCGGTATCGGCCTTGCGGCAGCAGCCATCGTCCCCTTGCCCCTCGCGGCTGCGGCCTTCTTCGCGATCGCCGGCGCCTGCGACGGACTCCTGCTGACCGCCACCCTGCGGCTGCGCGCTCATCATGCTCCACCGGCCATGCGGACCCAGGTGTTCACCATCGGCGCCGGACTGAAGATCTCCGCCGCAGCCGTCGGTTCGGCCCTCGCCGGACTGGCGACCCCGAACTCCGGGCCCCGGTACCTGATCGGCATCGCCGTCCTCCAGACGGCGGCGGCACTGAGCTACCTGCTGATCCGGCGCAGCCCCCACCGCGCCGCCCGGCTCCGCATCCCGGCGCCCCGGCGGATCGGCCACAGGGCGCGGCAGCAGGGGCGCAGCCCGGGGGAGCTGACGGCCCGCGCCCGGGCGGCTGACGCGTGCAGAACCGGGGCGGTCGGATGCGACGGATCCACGTGAGCGAGAATCCCGGCATGGTGATGGCACGGCACTGGTACCCGTCGGCTCCCGTCGTGGACGCCGCGCCCGGTCCATCGGGCGCCCCACCACCAGGCGGCACTGCCGGATCGGAGCACAGTACGGTGGACTAATAGTCCAGAAATTCGACTTGTCATCACCCTGATGGACCATCAGTAGTCGCATTTATCCTCGAGCCATGGCTAATGGCGTGTTCCATACCGGATACGGCATAGAGATCAACCTGACCCTCCCGGACCTCGGGCATCCGGAGCGGCCAGGACTCCTCGAAGAGATCACCCAGCCTGTGGCCCAGCGCGACCGCGAGCTTCTCGAGTGCCTGGAACATCGCGACGGAGGCGTCTGCCGGTCAGAACTCGCGGACAAGTCCCCTTGGATGGCGATCCGGACGGTCCGGCGGAACGGCCGGCCGATCCTGCGCGCGGCCCACCTCCCGGTGACCCACAGCGCCACGCCGGAGGAGAGCGCCAAGCGGAAGGCGATGAAGGAGCGGATCGCCCGTGCCGCCGTCCGCGCGGGACTGGCTGTCGAGACGGAGGTCCGGTCGGAGAGCGGGAGCCGGGTATCCGATGTCCTCGTCACCGGGCCGGGTGGCCGGCGGATCGGCTGGGAGGCACAGTACTCGCCGATCAGCAGCGAGACCGTGCGCAGGCGCTCGCGGATCGCGGCGGACGGCGGGATCACCCCGCTGTGGGTGACGGCGTCCGACGCGGCGACGCTGATCGACCGAGCGCCCTGGGCCCGGGTCGACGACGTGCCCTGGCAGTTGATCGACTCACCCTATGAGATGGCCGTCCGGGGAGGGGTGCGGCACTTCCAGGCCTGGAAGTGCACGGTCACCAGCGAGCGGACCTGCCCCCTTCGGAACGGTGCGCACTGCGGCGAGTTCCACTTCGGCTGGGAGCTCCCGGCGCTGTGCGTCCCACCGAGGCCGGCCACCTCGATCGACCGGCTGGTCGTGGCCAGCGCGGAGGGCGAGTTCGTCGCCGTGCGGGTCCCGGACCAGTGCGATCCCCACAAGAGCATGCGGATGTGGGTCAGTTCGGCGGACCGCGACACCTGGTGGGAGATCGTCGGACCACCGCTGTCGGAGGAACGGCAGGACGGGACCGCGGTCGACGAGGAGATCACGTTCACGCACGAGGAGATCGACCGCTCCTGCCGCTACGGTGAGGAAACGCTGGCCTTCAACAGACCCCGCCCGCGCGGCGGGGACGCGAGCCTCGTCCACACCTTCCCCGAGGTCCCCGAGTTCCTGCGGCCCGTCGAGGCGGCGCCGCGTCTGCGAATCACCGATCGTGAAAGGAAGTCGGCCGCACAGCGATTGCGCTGCCCCGTGTGGGAGATCGGTCCGTGCGACCTCTGCTCCGCGCCCATCCGCCGGTACGGGACGTTCTGCGGCGTGACCTGTCGGCCGTGCCGGATGAAGGCTGCCGCCAGGACCGCGTGATCACGTTCCGTGGGCCCGTCTCCCGCAAAGCCCGTACCAGCCCGACGAGTTGCCTTGGCACCCGAGGTCCGGGCAGCTGGCGAGCCCGGGTCGAGCCGGTCGGCGCGGCGCTTCACCGCGCCGGACCGGCCGGTTGCCGGATCAGCCGCGGTGGATCACGGGGCGGTACGAGGGCGAAGTCAACGCAGAACGGCCTCCAGCAGGTCGGTGCCCAGCCGGGCGCTGGCCGACAGGTTCAGCTCGTACAGCACGTAGCGGCCACGGCGGCGGGTCGTGAGCAGGCCGGCCCGCCGCAGGACGGCCAGATGGCGAGAGCGGCCCCGGTGGTCGGATCGAGGTCGGTGTCCTGGGCTGTGTGCAACTCCTGGACGAGCTGGGCCACATCCTCCGGACGCTTGCGCAGCGTGAGGGAGGCGTGCAGTTCACGGAGGATCTGTTCGGCGGTGGGCAACGACATGCGGCACACCCTGTCATCGCCCCGATCGGACCTCCACCGGTTTTCGGG
Source organism: Kitasatospora sp. NPDC001175 (assembly GCF_053598215.1). NCBI lineage: Bacteria > Bacillati > Actinomycetota > Actinomycetes > Kitasatosporales > Streptomycetaceae > Kitasatospora > Kitasatospora sp. NPDC001175. The sequence goes on from NZ_JBSFJU010000068.1 coordinate 15,691, forward strand.
CCGCTGTCCGTGGCCGCTCTCTGCGTCTCAGCGCCGAGCGGACCGGAGGAGGAGGCCTTGGCCTCGGACCGGACACCGAACCAGGTAGGACCGTGCGGCAGTTGGCGCTTCAGCAAGGCGGCGGGCAGGATGACGGTATGACATGGATGGCACCGCCCGTCGAGCGGACCACGCAACTGGCCGACCTGGCTACCGTATCCGAGCGGCAGATGTTGGAAGGCTGGCTGAGCTGGCATCGGGAGACCCTGCTGGCCAAGTGCGCCGGGCTTGAGCCCACTCAGTTGGCGCTGACGACCGTGGAGCCCTCGAACCTGACCCTCCTCGGCTTGGTCCGGCACATGGCGGAGGTGGAGCGGTGGTGGTTCCGACGGAGCTTCGCGGGCGAGACCATCGGGGATGTCTTCACCGGTCCGTCGGATGGCGACGAGGGACTCGAGGGGGTCGACGAGGCCGATGCGGAGCGGGACTTCGGACTCTTCCGAACCGAGGTCGAAGCGTGTGACGCCGCAGCAGCCGGGCGCGGCCTGGACGAGACGTTCACCTCCTCCCGAGGCGTATCCCTCAGCCTGCGCTGGGTCTACATGATGATGATCCAGGAGTACGCCCGGCACAACGGTCACGCCGACTTCCTACGGGAACGGACCGACGGTGTGACGGGTGACTGAGCCGCACGACCTCTGCGGCCTTCTCATACGGAAGTGCCGGCCTGGTAGTCGCTCCTCGCGTTCTGCCCGGCGTCCCGCGCGTGGCCGCCGACTGTCAGTCCGCGATCCTAGACTCTCCGTGTGCCAAGGACCGGCATACGGACGAGCCGTGCGGCAGCGCATGTGCCCGTTCCGGACGGACCGTCAGAGTGGGGATCGTTGTGAAGGGAACGAAGAAGCAGGCGCTGGCCGGGGTGGCGGGCGCGCTGGGGGTGCTGCTGGCGCTTGCGGGGCCGGCTGCGGCGGAGCAGGGTACCGGGCAGATCCTGCCCTACCCGGGGCCGGACGGGCTGATCTGGATCCCCGAATGGATCGGTGACGGCGGTGCCGTGACGGGCGGTGCGAGCCCGGAGCGGCCGTTCACCGTGACGGTCGGCTGCCAGGGGGGTGGCTCGGTCCTCGTCACCGTGTCGCCGCACTTCGGCGACAGGACGCCGGTCTCCTTCCGGGTCAACTGCCCGGTCGGCGCCACGGCCGTGGGGTCGGTGGTGCTGACAGGTGAGCAGGGGCGCGACTTCTACGTCGGCGTCGCCGCCTCCGACCAGACCGTACGCTGGGGCCTGACGGCCACTCAAGCGGACTGAGTCGACACGGCACCCGGTCCGACTGGTGCCTGCTGCGCAGCGGTCCGCCTGCCATCCGGGTCGTCTGATCTTCGGGTTCGGTATCGGCAGGTCGCCGATCTCGTGGCCGAGCAGGACACGGATGGCGTCAAGGTCCGTCATCATGAGGGCACCGGTCGGCCGGACCACGGGACGGATACCTATCCGGTCGCCCCGGCGGCCCGGTCGCGCTCCGAGCGCGGCAGCAGCCGGCCTACCGAATGCGTCCGGTACGGCCGGCTCCTGGCCACCGAACCCGCGGCGCGTTGGCGCCGCGGGTTCGGGCGGTCAGAGGTGGTGAGCCACGAAATCAGCCACCTGCGTGCCGAGTTGCTGGCCCGCGCGGTTGTCGATGGAGGTGTGCTGACCGGTCCAGACCCGGCTGAGCCATGCTTCGGTGGCGGCGTCCTGGAAGCCGGCGAAGGTCCGGGTGACACCCTTCGACGTCACCGCGAGCCGGTGCTGGGCACCGTAGATCCCGGTGAGCGTCGTTGCCGCCGCTTGGCTGAGAGCGCCGTGGGCGCCGGGGTAGGACGGATCCGGGGCGGTCGGCAGCAGGGGAGTCCAGTTGGGGTCACCGACGACGTTCGGGTTGTAGTGCGTACCACCGAGCCGGATGGCGGTCACGGGCCGCCACACCCGGTAGGCGTACTTGGCGTCGTACATCGCGATCGCGGTGTCGGCGAGGGACAGGTCGAGGTGGGCGAAGACCTTCACCGCCTTCTCAAGGCTTGCGTTCTCGGAGGTGACGAGGCCCTGTGCGACCTGGTTCCAGACGTTCCACACGGGTGCGGCCGCCCAGAACCCACCGGCCGCGGTCTGATCGGGTGTGCGTGTCGTACTGGTCTTGCTCCCAAGGCTCTTGACCTCGGCCAAGGCGGTCGCGTATTCGGAGGTGCTCACGGCCGGCGGCGCTGCGGGGCGGAACTGGCTTCCGCTGGTCAGCACGAACGGCTTGACCGAGCCCCAGTTGGTGAACACCGGTGTGGGGAAGTCGGTCGGCGCGGGCCGGTAGTCACCGGCCATGGTGCCGGCGCTGAACGGCAGCGGCTTGGCCGAGGACCCGTCATCGGACCGCAGGCTGATCAGCCGGCCGGCGACCGCGGCTCCCACGCGGATGCCCGCCTGCTTGCCGGAGTCATTGGGAATGGCGGACAACTGGCTGTTCAGCCGCTGGTCCACGTCAGCGCGCTTGGCCGGGTACAGGGCGACCAGCACATCGTGGGCCGCCTGGTCCGCCGCGGCGTCAGCACGGGCGCCCTGCGGCGCCGACACCGAGAACAGGTAGGGTGGGTCGGCCCGGGTGATCGACACCACCGCGTCGTACTCGGCGGCCTGGAGGAGTGCGAAGCTGCGCGTGGGGTGGACGGTGGACGGTTGCGCCTTCGGATCGCTCAGGATGGTGATGAGCTCGCGGTTCCACTCCACGACCGACATCCCGGACCCCGGGGCGGTGGCGCGCGGGCTTGGCGACTGAGCGGCGGTGGACCCGAAGGCCGGGCTGGTGAGTCCGGCTGCCAGCGCGGTCCCGATCAGTACGGCGAGTGTCTTCTGCTTTCCACCCATGGCCTGTGGCTCCTTGTCGCTGGTGGCGGGCGGTGGCAAACCGGTGGCCGTACACGCCGACCACTTCGACCGCTTGGGCCACTGCGGACCAGACGGTCAGCGGACACCGCGGATCGAGCGGGGAGTCCGCATCGCGTGCTGGAAGGAAGTACGCTCCGGTACACCTGCTCCGGAGTTCGACGGGGACGCGTGAATCGAGTTCCCGTCTGCCTGATTCCGGTACTGGGAAAGTTCGTTGAATAGTCGCAACCGGACTCACCGGGATACCGGCCCGTGAGGCGGCGCACGTCACCCACACCAAGGATCGGGGAGGCTGACCGGGCTCGAATGCTCCTGCAACCTGACCGCCTCTCTGCGTCATCAAGTCGCTTGCCAGGTAAAGAGTGCGGGTACCCGGCCCATGCCGCAACTCCGACCTCGCGGTCGTCGGGTACTCCGGATGCGCATGCTACCTTCACGCGCTGGACACGGCATGTCGTCGTCCCGGGCGAGCCCGGACGCGACCGGTCCGCTGCGCCTCAGGTCGCGGAGTGGCGTGCTCTACACCCATTCGGGGGACCCGGGATCGGAGCGGCTGGGGCTGCTGCTTCGCGCGCAACGGGCCGGCGACGTCGTCCTCGCCCGGCCGACCGGGCCCGGTGCCCGCGTTGCCACCGTGGCGGCTCAGATCTCCTTGACGAAGATGATGGCGTCGATCTGATCGGTGGTGGCCGGGTCGAGGGAGAAGTAGGTGTGGTCGGCCGGGACACGGGGTGTCGGCTTCCGGTCGAGGGCCGTGGCGAGGTGGCAGGGATCGATGACGGCGCGGGTGTGGGGGAGGGTCGACAGGAGCCCTTCGAGGGTGTCGGGGTGGGGGACGTCGGAGCCGCGGGTGCCGAAGGTGGTGGCGGCGAAGGCGTACTGGTCGCCGAGGTGCGTGCCGATGACGGCGCCCGCGCTCCACCACTGGAGCGGCAGGCCGGCGAACTGCACCCGGCTCGTGTCGCGCTGCAGGTGGCGATTGTGGGCGAACGCTAGGGTGGGGCCGCGACGGGCCTCGCGGCGGACGATGGCGTCGAGGTTGTCGGCCATCATCGCGTCGCGCAGGGACATGAGCGTACTGACGCGGGTGGGCGCGGTGTTGGCCAGGCCGTCGTGGTAGCGCAGGAGTCCGGCGGCGGTACGGGCGTGCAGTTCGGCGCGCCAGAAGTCGTCGGGGGAGGTGACGGCGGTCAGGTGCGGGGCGTGCGAGGTCAGCAGCGCGCGCAGGTCGTCGGCGATCAGGCGGAGTTCGCAGGCCTCGGAGGTGCGGCCGACGGACTGGGCGGGGTCCATGAGGGCGGCCGGGTTGGTCCAGCGCTCGTCGGGGCCGAGCAGGTCGTCGAGGGTCTCATGACTCCAGACCGGGTCGAGGTGGGCGGCGAGGTAGTCGTGCAGCGCGGTCAGGGCCGGGCGGGGGCTGGCGGCGCCGGTCATCTCCAGCGGGCCGTCGAAGCCGTAGAAGCGGAGCCGATCGTGTGGAGGGCGCCGCTCGTTGTGGGCGCGCATCCAGCACAGGAGTTCGCGGTTGGCGGGTGAGGCGCCGAAGTCGGGGCTGAAGCCGCGGCTCATCGCCCCGTCGAGGGTCCCGATGCCATCGGCGACGTACGCGTCGGCGGCCAGGGCCGACAGGCAGTCGCTCTCAATGGCGATCGACCGGTAGCCCCGGTGTTCGACCAGGTGACGGAAGAGCTCGTTGCGCAGCTCCGGGAAGGCTTCGACGCCGTGGGTGGGTTCGCCGAGGCCGAGCAGGCGAGTGGCTGGGGACAGGAGCGCGGTAAGGGCGCCGCCGCTGAAGGCACGGGCGGCGTCCCGGATCGAGGCTGTCATGACTTCAACTGTATCGTTGAACCTTCGGTGTAAACTTTCCTGGTATTTCCGGCTGTTGACGAGGAAAAAGCTTCAAAATGCCATTGCGGCCCATCGATCTGGCGCGCGAGCACGGCCTGTCCACGCAGGCGGTGCGCAACTACGAGGAGGCGGGGATCCTGCCGCCGGCCGAGCGCTCGCCGCACGGCTACCGCCTCTACGCTCCGCGCCACGCGGCGGCGTTGCGGGCGTTCCTTGCTCTGGTCCCCGCGCACGGCCACGCGACCGCCGGGGCAATCATGCGGGCGGTGAACGGAGGCGCGGCCGAGGAGGCGCTGCCGCTGATCGACGAGAGCCACGCACAGCTGGCCGACGACCGGTCCACGCTGGAGGCCGTCGCAGGGGCGCTGCGCGACCTGGCGCCGCCGTGTGAGCCGGGGCCGGGCGTGACGTACATCGGGCCGTTGGCGCAAAGGCTCGGCATCCGGCCCGCGACGTTGCGCAAATGGGAGCGCGTCGGGTTGATCGTGCCCCGGCGCGACCCGCGCACCGGTTACCGCGTCTACACCTCCGCCGACGTGCGCGACGTGCTGCTGGCCCACCAGCTGCGGCGGGGCGGACACGGGCTGGAGCAGATCGCGCGGGTACTGGAGCGGGTGCGGGCGGCCGGCGGACCGGAACCGCTCCAGGCGACACTGCGGGAGTGGCGCGACCGGCTGACGGCGCGGGGCCTGGCGATGCTGGCGGGCGCGGCCGCGCTTGACGCCTATCTGGGGATGTCATAGCGCCTGGCGGCGGTGACACCGGCGGTGCGTGCAGGCGGCAGCCGTACGGAATCGCTTCACACGGCGCGCCGTGTCACCTCGGCCGCCAGGGCCAGCAGCTCCTCCAGCCGCAGCCAGCCCGCCTCGACGCCCTCCGGTCCTCAGGCGATCCCTTGGACTCGGTTGGCGTGCGGGCAGTCGGGTGTCGGCGGCTGTCCGGAGGCCGAAGGCTTCCATCCCCCGTGCGGGGGAGCCGAGTTGGACCTCGTGCATGATTCGGCGGAGCGGACTGTGAGACAGCATGGGGCCATGGTCACGTTTCGAGCCGATCCGCGCCCTCGGCGCATGGGCCGGCGCCCACGGCGACGCCGTCCTCGCCGCCCAGGAGCGCTTCGGCCGCGTCCAGGACCTCAGGGCTGTTGCGAAAGTGGATCAGGACCGCGGGTGATCACGGCAACCCGGATGTGGTGCGGTGTCGGTGGCTGTTGCTGCCGGTGCTGCCGCTCGGTGAGGTGGTGCCGGGAGACGGATGCCGGGTCCCCGCCAACCGGGCGAGGCCGCGAGGTGGACCGGCATGGTGCAAGCGGGCGTGGTGTTCTGTGGCCGGACACTGATGGCCCGGAGACAGGCAGGAGAGAGCGTGGACGACCACAGCCATCAAGGCATCCCGGGCACCGTGGCAGGCGGAGCGAGTCGAGGTACCGGTGGTCAGGCCGGGGTTCTCGGCATCGCGCTCGCCGCCGTACTGACGGCCTCACTCGCCGAGGGGTCGTGGGAATGGTTCTCCGCCTACCTCGGAGTGACGCTTCTCGCGGTGATCCTCTCCTTCGGCCGTCTACCGGCCTGGACACCTGGTCTACGGTCCGCCTACGTACGGAGTGTGGCGGCGTACTCGCTGGTCGTCGGCCTGTGCGTGGCTATCGCGCTGGCCCCGGCGCTGCAGCGCTGGAAGTGGCTCTTTCCGATGCCGGGCACCCGCAGCGGGTGCGTCGAGCTGGGCAGGTACGAGGACATGCGGGAGCAGGTCGCCCTCGGCAATCCGCCCGGTGGAGACGGTGCTGACATGGCGTACGCGCGGAACTTCCAGAGCCGGCAAGCCGTCAACGACTGCCTGGCGTTCACGACGACTCGGTGGCTGCCGGCGTACGCGTTGGGGACGGCGGTGCTGGTGGGGGTGGGATCGTGGTCGTTGGGCCGGTCCCGGGCGAGGAGGGAAGCGGCCGAGTCCGCCTGAGGTCCTGGCCGGCTGTGATTCGGGCCCTGCCGCAAGCTGGGCCGGCGGTGGGCGGGGGGCTGTACTCGGTGCTCTGACGGGGGCATCGGGACGGCACGGCCCGCTGTCCCGATGCCCCCGGGTGTCAGTCGCAAGACCCTCGAGGTCGAGGGCCGTTGCCGGGGACACGTCCTCAGCAGTGGTGGCAGGTGGACTTCGGTAGACCGCCGGACCACGCCCCGGCCGCCCGACTGCTCGGTACCGGCGCAGGCAGACGGGCGCAGGCAGTCAGGCTCTCGCCGCGGGGCGGTCGGCCTTCGGCCGGCCGTGCCCGTCAGGTGACGGAGTTGTCTCCGTCTGCAGGGCGGCGATGGTGAGATCGGTTGCCGGGCCGTGCCGCACCACGCTGATGGTCTGAGCGAGTACGAGTACCAGCAGCGCGCCCACGCCCGTCGACCGCGCGAGTGCACCCCAACCGGCCTGATCCATCGCCAGGTGCGCCAACTGCAGGATCAGCATCCCCCGGCCGATCGCCGCCGCGCCGGCGATGAGCGCCTCCTCCCGCCGGTGCCCGACCTCGCCCGCCAGCGCGCGGAGGATCACCAATGCCGCGGCGAGGCACAGGGCATAGGAGCAGCCGAGGACCAGCGTGGGCCGAGGAGTCGCGGCCAGGATGACGCAACTGCCCACCGTCCAGCAACAGGCGCTGAAGAGGCAGGTCGCGCGTCGTCCGTGCCTGACCAGGAAGGTCCGCTTGCCGAAAAGGGTGTCTCCGCGCACATCGCGGAAGTCCTTGAGTAGGATCCGGCCGATGAAGCCCGTGTAGAGCCCGAGGAGCATCAGCAGATCGCGCGCCTGGAGGGCGGTGCGGGTGGCGGTGAGGGCGAGCAGGTACGGCAGTGCGACGTAGCAGGCCGGAAGCACCAGGGCCGCGACGGCTCCCCGGTCGGCGAGGCGGACCGGGCGCAGCGAGTACCCGGCGCTCACCGCGAGGGCCGCGAGTATCAGCAGCCCGGGCCGGGGCCCGAGCACGAAGGCCGCCCCGAGTGCGACCGCGGCGGACACCACGGCCATGACGACGAGATCCCGGCTTCCGGCGGCGGCGGTGACCAGTGGCCGGCTCCGGTCACCGGGAAGGTTGACCCGGTCGATGGCCTGGTCGGAGAGGTCGTTGACACAGACCGAGCAGAGGAGGAAGGCCATGACCGGTACGAGGCACTCGGCCAGCAGCAGCCGGTCCTCCGCGTGGCCGGCTTGGGCGAGGCCGAGTGCGGCGTAGAGGGTGAAGAGCAGAGCAACGGCTGGGCGGCTGAGTGCGATCAGCACACGGATACGGGCAGCTGTCGGTCGGGAGGTCATCCGTCACCCTCATCACTTGTTCGGAAACAACCGGATCGAGCCGGTCCAGAGCAGCACCAGCACCCCGAGGACCAGCAGCCCACCGAGCGCCAGGACGACTGCGAGCGCGCAGCCGATCATCTCCAGGCACGACATCGGCCGCTTCCCGGATGCGGACCTGCGCGGTGTGGACCGGTGTGGTTGGTCGGGCGGTGACCACAGAGCTCCCACTAACTCTTCCTCTTCTGCTGAATCTTGACGAGCCGTCCGCCAGTCTCCACGCGAAGTCGTCCCGGCGCCTGAGTACTTGTACTCAGGCGTCACCCTGCCGAGCGGTCCTCCGCCGACCGGTGGAGCAGCGCTCGGCGGGGGACAGCTCGGCGGGAGAGCGATCGGAGGGCATGACGGGATCGGCGGTCGGGTCTCGATCGCCTGCCGTACCGGGGCCTGTTCGGCGGGTGTGAGTTCCGGGCGTCTGCTCGACGAGGACGGCCGTCGTACGTTCCAGGAGCTCACCGAGGGAGGCGTGCTCGGCGGGTGTGAATGCGGCGGTGAGCGAGCGCTCCAGGATGATCACCTCCTGGTAGGCGCGGTCCAGCGCCGCCTGCCCCTCATCGGTCGGCGAGGCGATCTGCACCTTGGCGTGTACCGGGGACGGTTCGCGCCGGATGAGCCCCTTGGCCTCCAGGTTGGTCAGGACGCTGGCGATGCTCTGCTGGGTCACCCCGCAGGCGCGCGCCGTCTGGGCGGCGGACATGCCGCCCTCACGGGAGAGGGTCAGCAGCACGGTGTACTGCGTCATGGTCAGCCCGGCCTGACAGACTGGAGGCCGCAGTCCGGCGGCTGCGTGAGGGCGCCATCCACGGCAAGAGCGTCCTCAGCGTAGCGGGCTGACCTGCCGACTGAACCACCGCCTGAACCACCGACCGGGCCACCGATCAGAAGGAATGGACAATGGATCCTCTCGCACCGATCTCGCTGGTCACCGGTGCCAACCGCGGAATCGGACAGGAGACCGCGCGGCAACTCGCCGATCTCGGCCACACGGTGCTGCTGTGCGCACGCCGCATCGAGGACGCGCAGACGGCCGCCGACCGCATCTCCGGCCTGCCGGGCACCGTCCTGCCGCGCCGGTTGGATGTCACCGATCCCGACCTCGTCCACCGCCTGGCGGCCTCCGTCGAAGCGGAGTTCGGCCGCCTCGACGTACTGGTCAACAACGCGGCCATCAACTACGACACCGAGGCGCGCACCGTCGACGTCGACCTGGACGAAGCGCGGCGCACGCTGGAGACCAACCTCTTCGGGGCATGGCGAGCCGTCGAGGCCTTCCTCCCGCTGCTGCGGCGCTCCGCCCACCCCCGCATCGTCAACGTCTCCAGCGAATCCGGCTCGCTGGCCGAGATGTCCGGCGGGACACCCGCCTACGGGATCTCCAAGGCCGCACTCAACGCCCTCACCCGCAAACTCGCCGCCGAACTGCGCCCGGACGGCGTCCTGGTCAACTCCGTCTGCCCGGGCTGGGTCGCCACCGACATGGGCGGACCGGGCGGTGGTCCCGTCGAGCGGGGTGCCGCAAGTGTGGTCTGGGCGGCCGTCCTCCCCGACTCCGGGCCCTCCGGAGGGTTCTTCCGCGACGGGCGGCCACTGCCCTGGTGAGCGGGCGGGCGGGCGGTTTCGGTGCCGGCACCGACCGCTTCCCTCGGCTTCGCCGTGACGCGGACGTTGATGGCCTGGGAAGACCTGCGGAGGAGGGCGGATCCTCCGGCGCGGTACCGGCGGCGGAACCGGCATGCCGTCGTCGCAGGGGCGAGTTGTCTCTCCTTAACGGTCGGTTACCCATCTGCGATGAGCAGCCGGTACCCGTAGTCCACGCTTTGCCGGCCAAGCAGGTCGGCGTGGCGGCGATGCCAGGCGCCGGAGTCGAGATCGGCGCGTAGCCGGGCGATGGCCGGCTCCACGACGGAGGGCGGCAGTTGCGCGAAGGTGGAGCTGGCCTGCCGGACGACCGGGTCGAGGTAGAACTCGGGGCGGCGCCAGTAGGCGATCTGGAAGCCGTCGGTGAAGTCGTGCGGGATGGGAAAGGGCAGCACGGTGTGCGCATCGAGCGCGTCGGCGACCTCGGGCAGCGGGGTGAACCGGGCGTGCTCCAGCTCGCGGATCTCCGGCAGGTACTCCTCGAGTAGCCACAACTGCGGCCGGTGGACCGGGTCCCAGGTGAAGACGACCTGCCTGCGGGCGACTCGGCGCAACTCGCTGAGCCCGCGCCGCAGGTCGGGCCAGTGGTGGACGGTCATGATTGCCATGGCCGCGTCGAAGGAGCCCTCCGCGAACGGCATGATCGCTCCGCACTGGCCACGCATACAGGCCGTGCTGCGCGCCGACATCCTGTACCGCGCCCGACAGTTGACCGATGACGGTGCCGCGGCGCTGTTCCGCGGTATCGATGCGGGCTTGGGGTGGCAGGACGGCGCTCTGGTCATGGACGCGTGGCCCGGTGAACACCACGACATCGCCGTGGAGGGCCGCGGAGTGACCTTCACGCCGTCCCTGTTCTGCGGCCACGCCGTCACGCTCGTCGATCCGACCCTGCCGCCCAGGATCTGGTACCCGGCCCGTGGCCGCGCCACCGTGTGGCACGCCGGTACCACCGCCCCGCCGCCCGCCCTGGCGGACCTCCTGGGCCGTACGCGCGCCCGCATCCTCGCCCACCTCGCCGAGCCGTGCGGCACTTCCGACCTGGCCGGCCGCCTCGGGCTCAGCCCCGGCACCGTCAGTCAGCACCTGGGCGTCCTGCATCGCGCCGGGCTGGTCACCCGGGCTCGCCACGGACACACGGTTCTGTACCTACGCAGCGAACTCGGGGATCGGCTGGCCGCCTGATCGCACCCTGCTCCAGCCCCGGACCGGCCCTCGGCCGGGGCAGGGGGACCGGGCCGAGCCGATCGAACCGAAGCGCGGCGCCGGCGTGAACAGGCCGCAGACCAGGCCGCCATCAGCCCGCGACCCGGTGGCCCGGCCCCTGGACGACGAGCGCTCGGCCGTCCTCGCTCCTTAGAGGGCCAGCGGCTGCGGCAGGCTGTGGCTGCCCTGATCTACTTCTGCCGATCGGCCTGCCTGCCTTGCCTGTTGCCACCGCGCGCCCGATAGTCCTGACCGCCGCCGAGCGGCATCGACGGAAGAAGGCCGCCTACGGTCACAGGACCGAGCACCGGGACCGGGTGCGGGCGCGGATCGTGCTCCTGGCGGCTCGGAGCAGGTCCAACGCGCGTATTGCCGTCGAGGCGGGAGTGCACGTCGTCACGGTGCGCATATGGCGAGGCCGGTTCGCCGACCTGGGTCTGCGCGGCCCGCTCGACCGTCAGCGCACTGGCCGGCCCCCCGTCTTCACACCCCTGCAGGCCGTGCAGGTCAAAGCGTTGGCCTGCCGGCTTCCCGCCGAGACCGGCGCGCCGCTGTCGCGCTGGTCGTGCCCGGAACTGGCCCGCGCGGCGATGTCGCGGGGCATCGCCGCGTCGGTGTCGGCCTCCACCGTGCGCCGCTGGCTCGACCAGGACGCGATCAAACCCTGGCAGCACCGTTCCTGGATCTTCATCACCGACCCCGACTTCCACCCCAAAGCGGCCCGCGTCCTGGACCTCTACGCCCGCAGCTGCGACGGCGAGCCGATCGGCGCGGACGAATACGTCATCGGCGCGGACAAGAAGACAAACGACTTCACCAGCCTGACCCAGGTCAAGGACCGGCTCCGAGACCTCGAAGACCGCTACAACGCCACGGCACAGCCGTTCCAGTGGAGGTTCACCACCTCCGACCTGGACGATCTGCTGGCCAGACTCGACCGGCACACCACCGATCACCAGGAAGAATCCTCCGCCGCCCAGCCAGCCTGATCACCCCCCCGAAGGACTTCCGGAGCCGACCACTTAGGCTCGTACGTGGGAGTACTCGTCGGCGGTCCGAGTGCCGCCCGGCACGCGAAGCCACTCGCCCCTGCATTTACCGATCGCGGCAGGTGACCTTGCAGTCGGGCATCATGCGGGTGCCGGACGAGCCGACGCCGCACCGCTTGCCGGTGCCAGTGACGTGGAGCCTGCCATGACCACATCCCGGGACTTGATGATCACTGCCATGGAGGTGGAGTCCAGTCGCCCTGTGGAGCGAAGCGAGCTGTCGCTTGCGCTGGCGGGAGCCGAGTTGATCGACCTCCTGGCTGTCGGGGCCGCCACGCTGGACGGCGATCAGGTCGTGCCCGGCCACCGGACGGCCATCACCGATCGCCTGCTGGACCAGGCCGCGGCGTCGCTCGTCCGGGAATCGCCGTACGAGTCGATCGGCGACTGGCTGTGGCGCAGAGGCCGTGGCCTGGCTGCGGCCTACCTGGACGCCTTCGAGGTGGAGGGGCAACTCACGCGGCAACATTGGCACTGGATACCTCTGCGGACCGGTCCGCCGGTGCTGGTGGATTCGCTTGACCGCCGTCTGGCGGGGGACCGCTGGGCCACGAACGAGCCAGTGCTCGCCGCCCTGGGGGCGGCCGTGGGGATCCCTGACAAGGGGATCGGAGACGCGCCGAGTGTGGCCGGCGGCGCGGTGGAGGACGACGCGGTGGAGAACGTGCTCGCCGAGGTCAATGGCGCGTTGGTGGAGCTGGAGGCCGTACGGCAGCGGCGATCCATTGAGAAGGCGGCCTTCGACAACATCTGGCGAGGCGGCTGACGATGGGCGTTGGTGGTGCCGATCGATGTGGGCGTTCAAGCCCGTGACGGTCGGCGGCCGAGATGATGAGCGGCATCCTGCGACGGCTCTCGCCGGCGACTGTCGTTGATGGCTCTCGTCAGCGCACAGGGGCGTCGATGACCGATCGTCCTGGAGTGGGCACCTAGAGTGGTTCCGTGCGAGTTCGAGGGAGCCGAATCCGAGCGTGTGCCGTGGTTGCGGGGGTACTGCTGGGGTGTGCTGCCTGCGCCTCCAGCGCGTCCGGACCCGTGCCTGACGCACGGGCATCCACCGCGGCGACCACGCTGACGGCCGCTGCCTCCACCGGCCCGTTCACCCTCACCCGGGGGCAGGGCTTCGACCAGTCCGGTGCGTTCATCCCGCTCATGACCTGCGACGATCCGAAGGACTACTCGCCAGGTCTGGAGTTCGCCAACGTGCCGGCCGGGACGGCCGAACTCGCCCTCACCATGGTCGACCTGGACGTGCAGAAGATCCACTGGTTGCAGCTCGGGATCCCGGCCGGCACCCGTGGGATCACCGCCCACCGCCTCGTCCCGGGGGCCCGGGAGGCCCTCAACGACTTCGGCGAGACCACCTACACCGGGCCCTGCCCACCCCCTGGTACCACCCACAGATACCGGCTGACCCTGTACGCACTGCGCGAACCGGTGCCGTCCTCCTCTGACAGCAGTACGCCACCGGCCCAGACGCTCAAGGAGATCGAACGCCGGGCGTTCGCCTCGGCCGCGCTGGTGGCGCCGTACACGCGCCACTGACGTCCGGCCAGACGGCAGGCGCGGCGCCGGGTCCGTCCGGGAAGGGTGCGGGGCGGGCGCTGTCGGGCGGCCTGGTCACTGCCCGGGTCGCGCGCCGAGGTTTGCTGGGAACGACCCAAGCACTGGCTTGGACTGCGCGTCGACGTCCGGTGGTGTCCGAATCTCTGCCGCGCGGACCGTCGCGGCCGCATGACAAGATCGCATCTTGCGGATGTTCTCTCGATCATGGACCTCGAACCGCGGGAAGTCCCATCGTCTCAGGTCGGAGGCCATTCGCGCCTCAGGTCCGAGCGCTGGAGCCGCTGTTGATCGGCGGAGGCGTTTCCAGGCACGGCGGCCGCATCGACCGAACGGCCACCCACCTCGATGTCAATGAGCAGGCTGAGGTGCCCAGGGCTGCTGGCTCCAGATCGGCGATGCTGCCCGATACGATCGCGCGAAACCCTCCGGGAAGATCGGGGAGTTGGACCGAGTGACGGCCGGGCAGGTAGACGTGATGCCGTACGAACGGGGAGAGGCAGGCGACGTCCCCGTCGCGGACGTCGAAGCACAACCGCGAGGGAAGGGGGATCATTGAACGGCCACGATCCAGCGGCCGGCGGACCGGTCGCGGACATCCTCCGTGCGGCCGTCACCCCGTCCCTCGCGTGGGGGACGGGCATCCTCCGTGCCGTCGATGCCCCTGCGGGATCCACGACTTCAGAGTTGGTGCCATGGCTGAAGACGAACGGGAACGCAGGCTGGACGGCTTCGTGGCAGCACCGGGGCCACTTGCCGCAGAGCACGGTCCGGCAGTCCTTCCGGGCCGACTTCGGTGGGCCGCGGCCGCCGCGCCGGCGGCGGCGATCTGCTACGGACTGTGGCAGGCCCACTGGTTGCTCAATGGTGCGCCGTCCTTCGGGCGTTTCGGTACGGACCTGCTGGTCCTTCCCCGGTGGGGTGTCGTCGTGCTGTGCGCTGCGGCCGCCGTGATCGCAGGGCTGCTGCGGATGGCGACCCGGCCGCGCCGACCGCTGGTGGTGGCGGCCTGTGGGGTGAGCGCCGCGCTGCTGGTGTCCTGCCCGCTGCTGCTCCTGGACGTGATCGGTCGGCTGATCCCCGGTCTGCACATCCCGCACGACCTGCCGGGCGCGCTGAGCAGGGCGGCGTGCCTCACGGTGGCCGTCCTGCTGTCGGTTGCCGCGCTCTCGCACCGGCGCCGTCTGTGGGGTGGCTGCCCGCAGTGCGGCCGAACCGGGGAGCCCTCGATCCCCAACCCGTCGGCGGTTCCGCCGCGTTGGGCCTGGTGGGCGGCCTACGGCGCGGTCGCGGCCTGCTGCCTTCGGATCGCCGCGCAGTACGGTCTGGGCTGGGGCGCCCCGGGGAAGCTGACGTCGGCGGAAGCGGTGTCGCTGGCCGTGTTCGAAGCGGGCTTCCTGCTGGTGGGGACGGTACTCCCGCTGTCCCTGGTCCATCGCTGGGGCCGGGTGCTCCCACGCTGGGTGCCGCTGGTCGCCCGGCATCGTGTACCCCGATGGCTCGTGCTGGCACCGGCGTCCGGTATCTCGGCCGGGCTTCTGGTCTACTTCGGGGTCGGTATCGGGCAGTTGGTCGGCGACACGATGCATCCGAAGCCGCATCCGGGTGCCCTGCCGCTGTCCTTCCTGTGGGTGGCGATGCCCGCGTACTGGCTGTGGGGCCTGGGGCTTGGCGCTGCCGCGCTCTCGTACCACCGTGCCACTCGCCGGCCGTGCCGCCGGTGCGGTCGCTGAGCTTCTCGCTGTCGACCGAGTCCCGGGGATGCCGTACGCGGTGAGCGCGTTGAGCCTGCCGGCCCGTCTTCCCGACGGATCCCGGCACGTCGGTGTGTGTGGAGGCCTTCGCCCGCTGCCCGCCCGAGGCCCGTGTTGCCGCAGTGTCCCCGAGACCGAGACGGCCGGGCGGCCGACCGGGCTCAGCCTCGGCATGCTGTCGTGAGAGAGTGCAGCATGCCCTACCATCTGCGGTTCTTCTTCGAATGCGGCGTGCCGCACACCCCGTTGTGGCCAGGTCCGTCCGGCGCTCCCGACCTTGACGGCCCGTACGGCTCGCCCTGCGAGCTGGACCTCCTCCCGATCACTCCTGACACCCGGATCCGACTGGAGGGCCTCTGCGAGCGGTATCAGTCGTCTCTCGACTGGGACGACCCCGGGGGTCCGTCTCCGTGGTCCGAGGAGCAGCGCGAGCAGTTCGACCGGCAGGCGGACGGCGCGCTGGAGACCCTGCGCCGTGAGCTCGGAGACGGCTGGACGGTGGAGGACCGGCGCCACCCGTCCTGAGACCGGTCTGCCGGTATGCCGTCCTGGGGCGCCACCGCCTCACGAGGCGTCGGGCCCTGGACCCGCGCGGTGGCCCGCAGGAAGTCCCGGTCAGTCGCGCGGCGGGTCGGAGGGGCAGAGGACGAAGTCGGGGAAGGCGCGTCGGCTGGGCCGATCGTCGCCGACCTCCCGGATCGCCGCGCGGATGTCGTGCAGGTGGCCGGTGGTCAGCTGAAGCGGGGGCTCGTCGGGCTGGAAGGTGGTGCGGATCGGGTAGTCCACACCCGGCTGCCTGGTCATCTCGATGTGGCAGCCCAGCACGTGAGTGACCGGCCGGCGGTCGGAGAACTCGATCAGCCGGTCGATGCTGCGGGCGAAGGCGGGCCAGTCCTGGATGTAGAGCCGGCCCGGGTAGACCGTGTCGCCAGTGAGCAGGAATCCGGTCCACGGGTCGTAGAACGTGACCGCAGCCTCGTGGTGACCCGGGGTGGCCAGGCACTCCAACACCCGTCCACCCAAGTCGACTTGTGCCACGGCGTCAGGGTCCTCGTCGAACCCGAAGTACTTCCGGGTGGTGGCCAGGTCCGCTCCCACCACCGTGGTGTCGGGGCGGTCGCTGAACTGGGGGTCACCCGCGATGTGGTCGCCGTGCGGGTGGGTGTGCAGGACCAGCAGGTGGTACCGCTCCCGTGGGTGCCGGGCGAGCCACCCGTCGACGAGTTCATCGATCACCCGGCGCAAGGGGAAGAACTCCGCGGAAGCGGTGGCTCCGGTGTCGATCAGGACCGCTTGGGCGTTCCCGAACAGCAGGAACAGGAACGGCGCCTCGTAGTCGACCGCCATGTTCTGCCGCAGGATGTACGTGTGCCGGTCGTAGGCGTGGACCTGGATGTCCGGGTCGGTGTTGTGTTTGGCTGACGGCGACCCGTGGATCCACCGGACGTCCAGCGCACGGGGCTCGGGAGCCGTGCCGGCGAGATCGACCCAGAACGTGCCCGCGTCCACGACGTCTCCTCAGTGCGTCGTCTTGGCAGGCCGGGTACGGCGCACATCTCGTCCGGGGCAGGCACTGTTGAGCCTCCGCGGGGACGGTACCACGGCGAGTGCCGACTGCGATCGGCACGACCTGGACTCGCCGCCACGGTAAGGGACTTGGTCCCGCCGGCCACATCGCCGTACTCTCGTACGCGAGTGCGGTGTGCTACGCGCTGCCGGGCGGGCGCAAGTGGCCGAGCCGGTGTTGGGCGAGCCGGGTTCACCCGATCGGCCCTTCCGCAGCGGTGACCGCCCGTCAGTGTCCCGTTCCCGCGAACCGGTCCACCAGGACCTCGAGCCGCCGCGACGCCTCCCGCCGGGGAAGCCGGCCCGAGCTGGTGAGCGAGACCAGGCCGTGCAGGGCCGACCAGAAGACCTCGACGAACAGCGCCGGTTCGGCGTCTCCCGCGAGGTTGCCGAGCGTGTCCAGCAGTGTGTCGAACGCCTCGCGCAGCGGGGCCGGTGTAGCCGCGTCGGCGAACGGGAGGCCGGTGTCGAGGAGGAACATCGCCGGCGACCGCCGCGAGGTCGTCCGCCCGGTCAACCCGAGCGGCCGGAGCGGGGCGCGGTTCCCTGTGCGAAATCCGAGTGCAACCGGTCTTGCACCACGGCACGATGGGCGGATGGAACTGCCGCCTGACATGCCTGAACTCACCGTTGATGGAGGGTTCACGCTTCGGCCGTGGCACCTTTCGGACCTTCGGCTCGTCCGGGAGGCGTCGGAGGACGATTACATCCCCTTGATCACCACTGTGCCCTCGCCCTACTCCGAGCCGGCGGGTGTCGCGTTCGTCGAACGGCAGTGGGGCCGCGTGACCGCGAGGACCGCATATCCGTTCGTCATCGTGAACTCGCACGGTCGGCCGGTCGGCTACGTGGGGCTGATGCTCAAGGACTCGGTGCAGGGCCGTGCGTCGTTGGGCTACTGGGTCGTCAAGTCGGCGCGTGGTCAGGGTGCTGCCGCGGCCGCGCTCGGCGCAGTGACCTGCTGGGCCCTCCGCGAACTGCGGATCCCTCGGCTCGAGCTGTATGTGGAGCCGTGGAACACGGCTTCCGTGCGCACCGCCGAGCGCGCGGGGTTCCGACGCGAGGGGCTGCTGCGAGGGTGGCGGCAGGTGGGGGACGAGTGGTGCGACATGCTGATGTATGCGCTGCTGAACGACGGCGATACTCGACATTCTGTCGAACCCGTGGCCCCCGTCCTCCCGGTCCGTATGCCCGGCCGCTCGTAGTTATGTGATGTCCAGTCAGCCAGGATCGCTAGGGCGCTGACAGATATTCGATCGTTGTGCGAGACTCCCCTTGACGACCGGTTCGGTGGTGAGTGCCGTGCCGGCACAACGGGGGAACAGAGCGGCATGAGCACAGGTACGGGCCGAATACCGGCTCGGTGGGCATGGCCACGGCTGGTGGTGGCGGCGCTGGTCACGGGTGCGCTGGTGCTGGCAGCACTGGCACTGCAATCCGCTTCCGGTCAGGGGCCCGCGCCCGGGCCGGGGCCGCTCGCCGGGCACCGGGCGACAGTCCTGCTGCTGTCCCTGGGTTGCGCGGTCGGCGGTGGTGTGCTGACAGTCCACCACCGGACCTCCACCCGCGGGACGGACACCGCGAGCCCGGTGGCGTGGCGCCTGGCCTCGGCCGGGACGGTGCTCCTCCCGCTCGCGGCGGTCATCGTACCGATCACACTGATGTGGCTCCCGGCTCCGCCCGCCGAGCGGGACGACAAGCCGATGGTGATCGGGCCCGGAGCACAGCCGGGTCCCGTCACGGAGCCGTCGCAGGGGTCCTCGCAGACGGTCGGGCCGGCGCCCGACGGGCGGTCCGCCAGCCGGTTCGACCTGAGCCAACTGCTGGCCGTGGTCGGCGTGTTGCTCGTGGTGCTCGTGGTGCTCGCGGTCGTGGTCGGCGCCGTGCTGCTGTGGCGGCGGTTCGGCCACCGCCGCCGCGAGCCGGAGTCGTTGGACCTCGGCAACACCGAGCCACTCACCGGCCTCGCCCTCGCCGATGCCGTCGACGAGGGCCGCCGAGCCCTGCACGGCGCCGACGTCCGCGCTGCGGTGATCGCCTGCTACGCCGCCATGGAGACGTCGCTGACCGACTCCGGAGTCGTCCGCAGGGCTTCGGACAGCCCGGCCGATCTGCTGCAGCGGGCGGAAGCAACGGGCCTCCTCGCCGGTCCGCACGCGTTGGCGCTCACCGTGCTGTTCCGTGAGGCGCGCTACTCCAGCCATCCGCTGGATTCGGGCCAACTGGAATCGGCCCGAGCGGCGCTCGACGCCATCGCGGCCCAACTCGCCGAGCACGACTCCCGGACGGGCCAGGGGACGGCGAGAAGCCGTACGGAGCGCCGTACCGCGTGCCGGGCGGGGGCGGGAGCCCGGTGAGGCCGACCCTTCCTCGGGGAACCCCACGGATTCTCGCGGCGCTCTGCACGGCGGCCGGCGGTGCCGAGACGGCGCTCGCGCTGGTCGGCGGGCTCCGCGCGGCTGCCGCCGGAGCCGCAGTGATCACTGCCGTCGCCCTGGTCACCGCCCGCTACACGACGGGCTTCCACTCCCAGGACAGTGCGCTGCGTGGCCCCCTGCGGCTGATCGAGGAGCAGCGGGCCGGCCTCGGTGACTGGCGCCGGGTGGTCGAGAACGGACTGACAGGCCGGGGAGACGGCGCTGAGGTGCTCCGACGGCGGTTGCAGTGGCTGTACGCGGCCCGGCTGGCCGAGCGGCACGCCGTCTCCCTCCACGACCGGCCCCAGGCCGCTGCCGCCCTGGTCGGTCCCGAGGTCTGGCCGCTGATCGACCCCGCGTGCCCCGTCACATCCGAACCCGTCCCCGCGCCGGTGCTCCGCGCCGCCGTGAACCGCCTCTCCAGCCTCTGACCGACAACAGCACCGTAGGAGCGCAGTGAGCAGCACCCATCCGACCGACGCCGGGCCGTCGACCCCGGCCCTGACTCCCCGCCAGGCGGGGGAGCGTGCCCGACGGATCCTCGACGAGGTCGGCCGCGCCGTGGTCGGCAAGGCCGAGACGCTCGAACTGGTGATGTCCGGCGTGCTGGCAGGCGGCCACGTCCTCATCGAGGACCTGCCCGGTCTCGGCAAGACCCTGCTGGCCCGCTCCTTCGCCACGGCGCTGGGCCTGGACTTCCGGCGGATCCAGTTCACGCCGGACCTCCTTCCCTCCGACGTGTCCGGCGCACCCTTCTACGACCAGCGCAGCGGCGAGATGGTCTTCCGGCCCGGCCCGCTCTTCACCCACCTCCTGCTGGCCGACGAGATCAACCGCACCCCGCCCAAGACCCAGGCCGCTCTGCTGGAGGCGATGGCCGAGTCCCAGGTGTCGGTCGACGGCGTCACCCGGCCGTTGCCGGACCCGTTCGTGGTGATCGCCACCGCGAACCCCATCGAGTACGAGGGCACCTACTCCCTCCCCGAGGCCCAGCTGGACCGGTTCCTGCTACGGGTGCGGATGGGCTACCTGCCCGTGGCCGAGGAGGCCGCGATGCTGCGCGCGAGGCTGGACCGCGCCACTCCCGAGACGGTGCTGCGGACGCTCGCCGATCCCGCCGAGGTGCTGGCCATGCGGGCCGCGCTGGAGCAGGTCGAGGTGGACGACGACCTGGTCTCCTACGTGGTGGCATTGATCGACGCCACCCGCTCGCACCCGCAGATCCAGGTCGGAGCCTCTCCACGCGGCGGCCTGGCGCTGATCCAGCTCGCCCGTGCCCGCGCCGTGCTGGACGGCCGCGACTACTTGATCCCGGAGGACATCAAGAGCCTGGCGGTCCCCGCGCTCGCCCACCGCGTCACGCTGCGCCCTGAACTGTGGGTGCGCCAGATCGCCGCCGACGACGTGATCGCCGAACTGACCGAGAGGGTCGCCGCCCCGAACACGGTCCCCGGCCTGGCTGTTCACCGGTGAGGCCCGCTCGGCCAGGCGGCTCGGCTCAGCGGACTTCCGTGCGGGCCACCCATCGGACCGGACAGATCGACCGATCCCTGCACGGCACGCCGAGAGACCGGTCCCTGCAGGGCACGCCGAGTGACCAGGCGGACCGGCGCAGCGTGGTCCGGGCCCTGGGCCCCGCACCGGCCTCCACTCCCGCCGCTCTGCCCGCCGAACCCCCGCCCCACTGGCGGGCGAGCGAGCGGGCGCTGCGGCTGGCCACGGTGTCGGCGGTCGCCGGAGCCCTCGCACTGCTCACCGGGAGGTCCTGGCTGCTGGCCCTCGCCGCAGGTCCGGCCGTACTCCTGATCCTGGCCGCGGCGGGCCGAAGCCGCCCGGCCCGGCTCGAGGCCCGGGCCCAGATCGGACGGCGCCGCGCCTTCGAGGACGACACCATCGACGTCCGGATCGAGCTCTCCTTCGACGGGGTCGTCGGCTGGGTCGATCCGGGCGTCTACGCCGGGCCCGGCATCGAGCTCGGCAGCCTGGAGACGACCGGTACGACGGTCGAACTCCGGCTCACCGCCCGTCGATGGGGCCGCTGGTCACTCGGTGCGGTGGACCTGGATGTTTATGACCGCGGCGGGCTGACCCGACGTACCGTCCGGGTCGACCTCGGCGAGGTCCAGATCTTCCCGACACCCTCGCAGTCCTCGCTCACTCCCGTTCAGGTCCGGCTGCCCGAGCGGATCGGCGAGCACACCGCCGGGCAGAGCGGCGAGGGCGTGGAGGTGGCCGGGGTGCGTCCGTACGTCTGGGGGGAACGTCAGCGGCGCATACACTGGCCCTCCACCAGCAGGCGCGGCACCGTCCAGGTCAACCAGTTCGTGGCCGAGCGCACCGCCGACATCGTCGTCCTGATCGATGCGTTCGGCGACTTCCTCGACCCGACCGACGGCACCTCCAGCCTCGACGAGACGCTGCGCGCCGCCGCCGGGATCACCCGCGCGTACCTGCGCAGCCACGACCGGGTCGGCGTGGTCTCGGTCGGCGGCAGTACCCACTGGGTGAAGCCGGGAAGCGGGGCAGCCCAGTTCTACCGTCTCGTGGAGTCGGTCCTGGAGGTGCGCAGGGACCTCGGCTACCACGTCCCCGACATCCCCCGCCTGCCCCGGCCGGTGATCCCGGCCGACGCCCTGGTGTACGTGCTGACGCCGCTCGGCGACCAGCGCATTCTGGACGTGCTGCACGACCTGACGGAACGTGGCAACCCATTGGTGGTCATCGAGGTGCCGACCGGCGACCCCGAGCTCGACCCGAACGACACGCTCGCTGACCTCGCCCTCCAGCTGTGGCACGCGAACTGCGAGGCCGTCCGGTTCACACTGCGCAGCCGGGGAATCCCGGTGCTCGGGCTGCGGCCCGGCGAAGGTCTGGACCTGGCGCTCGCACCGCTGCAGCGCGCGCGTATCCGTGGAAGGAACCGATGACCGACCAGCCGACCGCGGTCCGGCTCGCACGCAGCCTCGGGACGGCATTGGCCGTGGCAGCCAGCGCACCCGTCGCTCTGCCCGAAGGCCCGCTCGCCGCAGTACTGGTACCGGCCGGTGCCGCGCTGGCGGCCTGGTGGGCGAGCCCGGCGACCGTACGGCGGCCCGTCGCGGTCACTTTCACCCGACGCGCGCAGCTCGTCCGGCACCGGAACACGGCGCTCGCGGTCGGCTGCGTCCTGCTGTCCGCCCTGTCCACGCCGCCGATCTGGGCAGCGGCCTGCGTGACCGCGCTGCTGCTCGGCTACCTGATGTGCGTGGACGCGGCCGCCGGTCCGGCGGGGCTGCGACAGCTGCGCAGCCGCTGGGTGCCCGCCGCGGCCCATACCGCAAGCGCCCTCGTACTGCTCGCGTCCTACGCGTCCGTGGCCCCCAGCGGGTGGGGGCGGATCATCGCGGCGCTGGCGGTGGCCTGTTCGGCCGCCGCGGTGGGACTGGCGCTCTGGTCCCGGCGTTCGGATCAGGGCTGATGTCGCGGTGGGAGAAGGCGAGTTACGGCCTCCGAGGGCCAGGACGGCCTTCGCCGTCGCGGTGGACGTCACGGCCGAGGAACCGCACCTCGGAGCGTTCCTGTCCGCGGACGGGGCATCGGCCGGGATCCGGAGGCCCTGAGGCCTCGGTGACTTGTGGATGTGCGTGATAATGCCCGTCGTGACTTCTGGTACAGATCGCCCCAGATGGTGGTTCGCGCTTCGAGCCGGCCTGTTCTTCCTCGTGGGCGGAGGTCTCGCGCTTTTCGCGTGCGGCATGGTCTCGCACCGGACGGCCGCGGCGCCGGCATGGGGCGGCTTGCTCTTCGGAGCCGCCGTGGCGGCGATCCTCAGCGCGGTGTTCCCCCCAAGGCGCGGACGAGGGCGTTGAGCCTCGTTCCGATCCTCGGCAAGGCGGTGGCTCGATCCGCCTCGCAGGTCTGACCGGACTTCCGCCGCGCTCCGGGCGAGCAGGAAATTCGTCCCTCCGACCTGTCACATTCGCGCGGGCGGCGGGGTCAGTCCAGTGAGGCCGTACCGAACCGGTTGCGGCGAACTGAGCCCGATGAGGAGCACCTGCCACCATGTCCACCGCACACGTCGTCGTCACCGTTCTGGGCGCCGTCATGGCCGGCTTCTCCGCCGGAGCCGTCTTCACCCGCGCCGAGTTCGTCGTCAAGCCCCTCGCCGACTACGGCGTCCCCCGCTCCTGGGGGCCCTGGCTCGGTACCGCCAAGGCCGCCGGGGCCGCGGGCCTGCTGATCGGACTGGCCGTCCCCGTCATCGGCAACCTTGCCGCCCTCGGTCTGATCCTCTACTTCCTGGGCGCCGTCATCACCATCATCCGCGCCCGCTCCTACGCCCACATCCCCTTCCCCCTCATCTACCTCGCGCCCGTCGCCGCGTCGCTCCTCCTGGCGTGAAAAGCCCGACGCTGCCGGCGCGGATCGATCTCCGTGAGGCCCGGTTCGCCGGTCCGGAGACGACCATCCGCGTCAACGCGTGGATCAGTACCGTGTACGTCGTCGTGCCCGAAGACATCGAGGTACATGTCACGGGCACCGGAATCCTGGGCGCCTTCAAGCAGGACCGCGAAAGCGCGGACCACTCGGCGGCGCACCGGACAGACATCACCGGCATCGTCGCTTGCGGTGCCGTCCACGTCGTCCAGCTGCAGCTGTCGACGGTGACCGGCCCCGACGTTGCTGGTCGGACCGGAGCTGCGGCTGCGGGGGACCGCGTTGACCCCGCGCTGTGCCGTCCCGACCCTGCCGCACGGCGAACTACCGCCGGATCCCGAGGCGTTGCGGATGGTTGCCCGGGAGAACCGGGTCGAGTCGATGCCGGGGACGGCCGCGCTGCCGTGCGCCGGGGTATACGCGCAGGTGGTGCGGCCGGGCCGGATCGAGCCTGGGGACGCGGTCAGGCTCGGATGACGGCGGCACTGGCGGCTCACCCCGGACGCCGCACAGCCGAAAGGGCCGCCCCGCCCGCAGCCGGGCAGCCCCTCGACCAGAAGAGTCCGCCAGTACCGGGCCTGTTGGGCCGGCCGGGCCGCGGCGGGGAGTCGACCCCGTCGGGCCTCGGTCCGTCAGGAGTCGGTTTCGGAGGGCTCGAACCACAGGCTGGCCATGGGGGAGTGGGTGGTCCAGCCCAGCGTGGAGTAGAGCGCCTGCCCCTCCGGGGTGCCGACCAGCACGCCGGTGGCAGCGCCGGCCGCGTGGGCGGTGTCCTGCAAGGTCCGCATCACCAAACTGCCGAGGCCTCGACGCCGGTGCCCCGGCGAGGTCTCGATCTGGTCGACGACGGCGGTGCGGCCGGTCGGGGCGACCTGGCCGCGGGCGGCGAAGTGCCCCTCGGTGGTGCGGACCAGCACACGGGTGACGCCGCCCCGAGTCCACTTGGTCAGGGTGTAGCCGGCCGGCACCTCGGGCCGCTCGGGTGCGAGCGGCACGGTCATCAGGAACCCGGGCTGGTCGAACCGCCAGCCGGGTCCGAGCCACGGGCGTACGGTGTCGTCCGTCGCGAACAGCTTCAGCCACGTACCCGGCGCACTCGTGTCGGCCACGATCTTGCGTACGTCGGCCTCGCGGGGCTCGGGCAGCACATGCCGCGACACATGCGCGGCCTGCCCCATGTCGATGGTCCAGCCCCACGGTTCGTCGATCGGATCGGACGCGCCCCGCGAGACGATCCAGCCGTCGATCCACATCCGTACGAGCTCGCCGACCGTGACGTCGCGCACTGCCGCCCCCTCAGCTTGTAATAGGTGAATGACCTGAGCGTAGCTTACGAGTGAGATGGATGGCGAGAGCCGGTGGCGCTTTCGTCGGTAGGTCGACTGACTGGATAAGCCGGCATCCAGGTGAACCGTTCAGCGGTACGCACGCTGATCCCGGAGGCAGCGATCTGTGGCTGCCGGGGCGGACGCCGCTCGCGCCGACCTCGGTGAAACGGTGCTCGCTGGGGAAGCGGCGCGCACGCCGCCGGAGGGCGGCGGGATCAGGCGTCGACCATGCCTCCACCCTCGTGGCGGCGCAGCACGCGCGTCTTCTTCGGGCGCTCAGGTGACGGGTCGTGGAGTCAACGCGGCTGCCGATGCCGAGAGTCGGAAGGGGAGGCTCGCAGCCGGGTCAGCCGCAGTGGCTCCAGCCGCTGCTCCAGTTGTTGCCCTGGTACGAACCGCCCCATCGGACGCAGTTCTTCGGGGCGTGCTCGGTGACCGGGCCCGCGTAGTAGGTGAAGCTGCCCGGGTTGCCTGCCGAGGCTCCGCCCTGGACGGCGAGGGTCGCGTTCATCGGGACCGCGCCGCCCGGGTGGTCGGGGATCGTGACGACGCAGTTGTTCCCGGTGGCGTCGTTGAAGAGCAGATACACGCTCGCCCCACCAAGACCGTGGGAGTCGACGACCTTGTAGCCGCTGCCGCACACCTGACCGGCGTTGTACGGGTTGGCGGCTGCCGGCGGTGGAGTCGGCCGGCCCTTGGAGCCAGGGCTGTCGCTCGGGCTCGGGGCCGTCGGGGCCGCAGGGGCCGCCGCCGTCGGAGTGGCCGGTCGTGAGGCCGCGGTGCTCGGAGTGCCGGAGGCGCTGACCGAGGCCGACGCCTGGGCCGAGGGTGAGGCTCCTTCAGTCGGAGCGGCGGGCGTGCTGGCATTGGCATCGACCGAGGGGCTGTGGGCGCCGTCAACCCGGTTGACTCCGCTGGCGGCGGGGTGTGCGGCGTTGCCTTCGGAACCGGAGATCTGAACCACGGTGGCGATGATGCCGCCGATGGCCGCGGTGGCCGCGACGCCGGCCGCCACCACACGGATCTGCTTGCGCCGTCGGAACTCCTGCTCATGACGCTCCGCCAGGGCCGCCCAGTCGGGCTGCGTCGTCGCGGTCACCAGCGGCTCACCGGTCCAGGCCGGTCCTGTTCCCCGTGTCTCCGTCATGATGCGACATCCTAGGGCCTGTCCGACGAGTCGCCTGACTGCATGGTGCGTTGATCGTTCTAGGCAGTGTCCTGGCGATCACGAGCGAAGCCAGATGACGAGTGCGGCTGCGGTGACGGTGCCGAGGTAGACGTAGCCGCGCTTGTCGAATCTG
>NZ_JBSFJU010000069.1:0-41636 GCF_053598215.1 Kitasatospora sp. NPDC001175
TCTTACAAAGCAGATGTCGGCGGTTCGAAACCGTCTGCGCCCACCTCGTAGAGCAGTACTGATACAGGAAACGGCCCAGGTCAGGGGATATCCCAGACCTCGGGCCGTTTCTCGTTCGGCGGTTTGCCTACAGTCTCAGACAGTTTCGCTACACCCTCGCTACACAAGATCCACCCCTAAAAAGCCCCTAAATGATCATGGTGTTATCCCAGGTCAGGGGGGCGATGAACGAGAAGCGCCCCCAGTCGCACTGCACGGCTGGGGGCGCTCCGTTGGGCCAGGAGAGAGGGGGGTCAGGTCTTCCCTGGCGCCGACCGCCGACCCCCGCCGGGCGGAGGGGTGTCGAGCGGCAGTGGGGTCAGTAGGATGCCCAGCGCGACTCCCACGCGCCGAGCAACCATCGGCCCCATAGGTTCCCCCTCGTAGCGCCCGCTTCCATCGGGCACTCCGAGTGGGGGTTCATGAGCCCGGCCGGCCCGCCTCATCCGCGAGTCGGCCGGGCGTTGTGATTGGCGAGATCAGGTCCAAACGGAGTCATCGAGGCTGGCTGGCGGCTGAGGCGCCTGGGCTGTCGGGGCGGCGCCGGGGGCAATCGCAGTCCAGACGGAGTCGGCGACGCGCTGAACGGAGCCGTGATCGGCGGCGCCGAGCGAGAGTGCCGCCCCGATGATCAGTGCAGCACCGGCCGCGAGTGCGGCGATGCCTCTGCGGGTCATGGGCATGAGCTGCCCCTTTCGCTACTGGGGAAGTGTCAGGGGGTGGCAACGATCATTGCTCGCACCAGTGTTCGGGTTCGTTCCGACTTGAATCAAGCAGTGGCGCGGTATGCTCCGGAAAAATGCACTTGAGTGCACGATTGAATCGGGGTCAACGTTTGAAATCGGACATCACGGTCTCCCGCCCCGTGCTCACAAGTGCATCCCGAGCGCTCTACCTGCGCATCCTCTCCGGCGCCTCCCAGCAGAAGCCGTCGACCGCTCTGAACCACCTCCTCGATGCGGACCTGGTTGCTCCCGACCCCCGCAAAGGGAACGGCCACTACGCAGCGCTGAACCCGACCGAGGCAACCCGCCAGTGGCAGTCCGCTCTCCAACTGACCGCGGCGCGCTGCATGGCTGAGGCTCAGCTGGTTCCGAGTCAGCTTGACGACCTCGTCGCGGCGTACCGGCTGGCGCACCCGACCCGGAGTAGCGACGGCATCGAGTGCGTCGTCGGCCTGGAGGAGATCAATGCCCGACTGGAGGTACTCGTACCTTCTTGCCAGACCGAGCTGATCACCGCTCAGCCGACCGGGCCCCGGCCAGCCCACGTCCTGGCGATCAGCTACGAACGTGACCTCGGGGTGCTGGCGCGCGGGGCGAAGATGCGCACCCTCTACCTGCCCAGCGCCCGACATGACCGCCCGACCGCGCGATGGGCCGAAACGATGGCCGAGCGGGGCGCCGAGATCCGGACGAGCAACTCGTTCGGCCGGGCGATTATCGTCGATCGGCGCGTCGCCGTTACCTCGGTCCGGACGGCCGACGGCGAAGTGTCAGGGCAGGCTCTGTTTGTCACGGACGAGGGGGTCGTCCGGACCATCCTGGCGGCATTCGAGCGGGACTGGGCCCGTGCCGAACGCTGGGACGGTAGGGATCCAGGCGTGGAGCTGGGTCCGCTGGACCGGGGCATCCTTGACGGGTTGGCTCAAGGGCAGGAGCAAGAGGAGATAGCCACTGGCCTTGAGCTGTCGAAGCGGACGGTCGCCAAGCACGTTGCCCTGCTGAAGGAGCGAACCGGCTCGCGGTCACTGGCCCAGCTCATGTACTGGTACGCCCGGCGTGAGTATCAGCTCTGATGCCTTCTCAGGCTGACGTGCGGGTCAACACGATCTCTCGGGCATGTCTGCCCAGAGTGATTGGCAGCACGAGCCTGCCGTCACGCTCAAGGAAGTCGCGGACGCGCTCGGGGTGATCCACCGCGAGGAACGTCCGATAGGCGGCGCCCTGCTCAATCGGCAGAACGTCCAGGATCTCGCGCAGGGCATCGAGGGCGGCGGAGAGACTGTCGTAGGTCGCTGGGTCACAGACCCCATCAGCAGTCAGGATGTAGCTGGTCAGGTCGTGCTCCGGTATCTCATCCCCCCGGGGCTGCGGTGAGGTCCAATTATGAAACCTCCTTGGAAAAATTGAAAGCGGCCGTGCGCTGTGGGGAGCGCACGGCCGGGTCAGGTGGTGCCCCGGCCGGCCGCTTCGGGGGTGTGCGGCTGGCCGGGGCTGAGTCCCGCTGCGCCGGCGTGCCTACGGGGCTGCAGCGGGAGTCTGGGGTCCCGCCCTGCCGGCCGGTCGGCAGGGCGGGAGGGTGCGCACGGGCTGGCCGGGAGAAGGAGAACGGCCGGGCGTGCGCGGTCTGCCAGGGATCTGCGAATCGCCTGGCGGACCAGACTGGATGCTCAACGGCGCCGGGCGGACACGAGCAGGAAAGCGGCCAGGCCGGCGATGCAGCTGCTCGACAGCACGTAGGCCACCATCGAGGCGATCGGGTCGGGGAGTCCGCGGCGCCGGCGCTCGGCCACCTCGTGGTACTCGGCCTGCGGATCATCGGTGGACGTCACGACGGCTCTTCCTTCGGCACCGCGAGCCAGGGCACCACCGCGACGTGCGCGTAGCTGCGGTGCTCCTGCTGTTCCTTGATGTGCTCAAACGGCCACTTCTGCGCGGTTGCGAAGTCCTCGTGGACGGGGCCCTCGGCGCCGCACGGCTTGCCGTCCTCGTCCTCGCCGAGGCACCGGTACAAGTGCTGGATCGGGGGCGCGTCCGGCTCGCGGTCCGGCGTCAGGGTCCAGTCGAGGAATCGAAAGAGTTTGCGGGGCATGGCACGTCGTCCTCAGCGCGGGACCGGAGGGAGGTGGGTGACCGTACGCGGAGCCTGATCACGCGCGCGGAAGCCGAAGCTAATGAGGACGACGCTCTCCCCGGCACTGAGGGGCGTCCGGCCGTGCGGCGTGAGCGCGCCGTCGAACACGACGCTGTCTCCCGGTGCGAGATCGCATTCGAGGTAGCCGTCGGCGCCGATGAAGACGGTGGAGCTCGTGGTGGTGGGGGCCGCGGTGAGGTGCGCGTGCTTGAGGCACAGGATCAGGTTGGCCTCGCCGAAGCCGAACTCGTCCACGTGGAAGTCGAGAAACTGCCCTTCCCCCAGGTAGGCGATGTAGACGCCGGCGTGGGGCCGCTCGACGTCCAGGCCGGTGGACCGCGAGACGACTGCGGCGAGATCGACTTGTTCGGCGAAGCGGTTCGCGGCGTCGCCGACGGCCGCGTTCCACTTGCCATTGTGGAGGTATCCGTCAGCGGTGACGGCGTTCTCGGCCTCCTCCGCCATAGCGGCGATCAGCTCGGCGGGGAACGACTGATCACGCAGGTGGCACGGGTGCACGCGCTGGTGTGCGGTGAGCCTGCGCACAGTGTCCCGGAGGGTGGGGAAGTCCTCTGCCCACCGAGCCGGGGACCGGGCCGTGGTGTGGGACTGGAGCCATGAGGTCCACCGACTGCTCCAGTGGCGCGGTACCGCGCCGTCTACCGCCGATGCGTCGGCCCGGCCGATCAGCAGCTCCACCCGGGCGAGTGCGGCCTGCGTGGACTCGATCAGCCCGGCGTCTCCCTTGGCGATCCGCAGCCGCAGCGCTTCTTGCAGGTGGGCCTGCGCGCCCGTGAGGTCGCCTCGCTCCATCAGGTGCTTGCCGGTGTGCTGAAGCGCGAAGTCGACAAGTTCCGGGTGCTGGCTTCGCGCGGTGTTCAGCGCGCTGCGGTAGAGCGCGTCCGCGGTCTGCACGTCACCGGCGTAGCGGTGCGCGTCGCCGAGGTTGAGCCCGGTGGCGACGACGGCCCGGCTGTTGCCAATCGCGGCGGCCAGGTCGAGTGACCGCCGAAGGAACGTACGGGCTTCCTCGTGGTGGCCCAGGCACATCTGGCCGATGCCGATCCACCTGGTCAGGAGCCGAGCACGAGCGGGGTCGTCTCCGTCGGGCAAGGCTCGCAGTTCCTCGTGGAGTTGGCCGACCGCGGTGGTCATCTCGTTCCGGTTGGTGGGGACCATACGCAGGCTCTCGTCTTGGTCGATGAGGTGCTGGAGCACTAGACCTTCCCTCGTTCGGTTCTGCTCAGCGTGGCACTACAGCTGGTCGGTCTGGTGGCGCAGGTCGGCCAGCAGCTCCACCCCGTGGGGGGAGAAGTGTTCACTCAGGAGTTCGAGTTCGCGCATGAGGTAGCGGACGGCCGGCAGACCCTCGTCGTAGGCGTTTTGGAAGCTCGCGCGCTCGGTGGGCGTCAGGTCGTCGCGGGCCAACTCGACCTGGCGGAACCGCAGCAGCTGGTTGTACACGCAGGTCGCGTGGAAGGCCCTGTCGATCTCCCAGTACTGGTTGCGGGCCTCTCCCTGCCCGGCCCGCCACTTGATTTCGATCTTGGGGGATGTCTTGGAGGAGTACCCGTCGGCGAAAACCTGGTGTTGGAGGACGTGGAAGCTGATCGACTGGTGGGTGCCCTCGTGCAGGATGTTCTCCGCCAGGAAGAGGTGGGACGGCTGCTCGCTGACGGTGTTCGGCGGGATGTGGCGGGAAGCCTTGTCGGAGAACGTGATGACGTACGGGAGCGCCGGGTCGCTGGAGCTGGTCAGCGAGGAGGTGCGGACGTCGGGCTTGAGGCCCACCCACAGCAGCCCCCGGACGAACTCCCGCACGCGGGCGAACCCGTCGGGGTGGACCAGCGACAGGCGTTCCAGGGCCTGGGTCAGCACCGCGCGGCGCTCGTCGGTGTGCTTGACGATCTCGTAGTCCGTCAGGTTGATCTCGTTGGCGATCTCGCAGGGAAGCTCGGCGTCGAACCAGTCGAAGTTGGTCCCGGTCACGGTCACGTTGTCGCTGCGCAGGGCGCGGGCGTGCGCAGCGTAGGGGGTGCCCGACTTCACCAGGCGCTCCATCAGGGCGAACGGGAGAGCCAAGTCGGCGCCCTCCTCGCGGAGCCGGGTCAGTTCCGGGTCCTTCCGGTCGAGGTCGAAGAAGGAGCCGGCGGGGACGCGAGTGGCGATGGCGGTCTTCAATGCGGACTCTCCTTGATTGGGGTGTGTGCGACGCCGAGCGGCGGGTCGGCCCGGATGATCACCCGCGCCGACCCGCCCATGCCGTCAACTAGCCGGCATCAGTTCGGAACTGCGGTTAGGCCTCGGTTCCCTCCGGCTCGAAGACGCCGTCCGGGACCGAGTGGTCCAGCCGCCGCGTCAGGGACTCGACGCTTGCCTCCGGCTCGAAGACGCCGTCCGGGACCGAGTGGTCCAGCCGCCGCGTCAGGTTGTTGACCGGAATGTCGTTGGACATAGGAGGTCCTTCCTTTCACGAAAGGTCAGTCCCGCACCATTGCGGCGCAGGGTCGTGCCCCGCCTCGGCCATAGGTCTGTCGCAGAACGTTCGGCCGAGGTGGGAGTCTTCGGTCACCCGCCATGCCGGGGGCTGCGGGCATGATGCTGCTCTCTCAGGGGCGGCGGAAGATGTTCAGCTGGTAGGCGCCCGTGTCGGGGCAGTTGGTGGCTCCGCACTCGCAGAACGGGAAGCCGCTCGGGACGCCCCGGCGGCCAAGCACCTTGTCGGCGGCGGCCGGGTCGTAGTCGTCTAGCGGACGCCAGCCGTCCGGCGGGAGCAGCTGGCGGCGCCGATCGGCCTTGTACTCCTCGTACGTTCGCGCGACTCTCACCGGCCGTGCACCACACAGGAGATGCAGCGGCCCCGATCGCGCACCACCAGGTCGCTGACGCGTTCCGGCGGCGCCACAGAGTCGAAGTGCAGCTGCACGTTCTCAGCCCCGCAGGTCCGGCACAACTGACTCTTCGGAGTGTCGGCACTCGGCGTGCCGGACGGCGTGTCCGTGGTGGTACCTGGTTCGGTAGTCGTAGTCACGGCGGTTTCCCCTCCGGCTCCTGCTGGTGACGTTCAGTCAACCGCTCCCCGCTCATGGTGAGAACGGTCCATGCTGGGTAGAACCTTGAACGCCTTGAATTTCCGGGAGGCGACCGTGACGGCACCACGGAAGCGCACACCAAACCAAGCTCTGGCTGCCCTTCTGGCAGAGACGAAATGGAAGAACGGGCAGCTCGCCAGGGAAGTGAACCGCGTCGGCGGTGAGGCGGGTATTGCCCTGTCGTACGACGAGTCGGCGGTCTCGCACTGGCTCTCCGGCACCATCCCCCGGCAGCGGGTGCAGCCCCTCATCTGCGAGGCGCTCTCACGGAAGCTGCGGCGGCCGGTAACGTCCGAGCAGGCGGGCTTCGGCCGCGCGACCAACACCGGAAAGTGGCCGGACACGGTGTCCGGCATCGTGGATCTCGGGAGGCAGGACATGGACCCGTCCCGCCGGGGAGTGCTCGCTGCTGGCCTGTACTCGGCTGCACTAATGGTCCCGGCGTACTCGGACCTTGCCGGTCGGCTGGACAAGGGAGTGATGGACAAGGCGGCCGGCCGCACAGTGCGGATCGGAACGGCCGAGGTGGCGACGGTGCGGACGATGACGGACCGCATCGCAGACATCCTGGACGAGCTCGGCGGCGGCCACGCCCGACCGATGGCGGCAGCCTTCCTGGTCAACACCGTCAGCCCGTATCTCCAGGCCTCCGGTCCGGAGCGGGTGAAATCCGAGATGCTCGCCGCCGCATCCGACCTGACCTACCTCACCGGGTGGATGGCGATGTACGAGACCGCGCACGGCCTCGGGCAGAGCTACTACCTACGGGCGCTCGAACTGGCGGCGGCAGCTGGTGACCACATCACCTACTGCCGGACCCTGCGCGGGATGGCGTTGCAAGCCTCCAGCCTTGGGCACGGCCCGAAGGCGCTGGAGCTGGCCGACAGCGCCGCCGAGGCTGCCCCGGCCGCTGGCCCGCGTCTGACAGCATTCCTGCGCGGCCAACAGGCCCACGGGGCAGCGATGGTGAAGGACCAACGGCAGGCGTTCGCCCGGCTGCGCGAGACCGAAGACGCCCTGTCGAGGGCCGACGGTCGGAATGACGCCGTAGGCGGCTACGACCAGGCGGCGTACCACTTCCACGTATCTCACGTGCTGTGGGAGCTCGGAGACCAGGCCGGTTCGGTCAGGGCGCTTCGCGCGTCGAACCGGGCCCGGCCAACGAACGAGAAACAGGGCAGGGTGCACGCGAACGGGCTGCTCGCGCGCCGGCAGATGAAGATGCGGCACGTCGAAGCCGCCGCGGAGACGTGGAACGCATTCCTCGACGACTACGTGACGATCAGCTCGGCCCGGGGAGATGAACACTTCCGGACGCTCCGGCCTGAGATCGCCCCGTACGCGGGCCTGCGAGCGGTACAGCAGCTCGACCAGCGGGCGGCCGAGGTGGCGCGCTTGAAGGCAGCCTGAGCGACACAAAAGCCCCCACCGGCACAGTGGAGGCTGTTCTCAACGTACCAGCCGACACGGAGTTGGCTACCAGTTCCGAAGAAGCTGGACCGGTGCAAAACGCAGGTCGCCCCCGCCCGGCCGAAGCCGAGCGGGGGCAGCGTGTTCAAGGGCGCATGAGGGCGATTACGGCGACCACGGTTCCGGCGAGACCGCCGAGAACCCCGATCGTCGGCAGCGGCCACCGGGCACTCTCCAGGCGGCGGATGCGCTGCTCGTGGTCGGCGATCGTCTCCCGGTGCTCGCGCTGGTCGCCGAGGATGGCGTCCAACTTGGCCTCCATGCGGATCTGTCCGTCGGCGATGCGCCTCACCTCCGCGTGAGTCTGTGCAGGCGAGATGTACACGCCGTCCGGCGGGGTAGCGGTCGTCACGGAGCCTCCGGCGGGGCCGGCGGTACGGCCGGGGCCTGGACGGCCGGCTCGGCCGGGACGATCGGCGGCAGCGGTGCCTTCGCGGGCGCGGTCCGCAGCCACGACGGCAGCAGAGCATCGACCTCAGGGCTGGCCATCAGCCGGGTGACCGCGGTGGCCACGGCCAGGGCGGCGCCGAGGCCGGGCAGGGCGCTGGGCAGACCGGCGTCGTGGACCAGCAGGGGCAGGCCGGCAGCGAGGCCGAGAACCACCTGCAGCACGGTGCGGGCGGTGCGGCGGGAAGCGTCAGACATTGGCATCTCCTCTTTGCGGGGGTCAGTTGGTGACGTTGTCGGTGCGGAACGCGCAGGCCCAGGTGTCGGGGCCGACGATGCCGTCCACGGTCAGCCCCTTCTCGGCCTGGAACTGGCGGCACACGGCGGCCGAGGCGGGGCCGTACCAGCCGTCCACGGTGATGCGCCAGCCGCGATCGGACATGCGCTGCTGCCAGGCACGCGCGGTGTCGTCGTGGATCATCGGGGTCTGGGCGCGCAGGTACTCCCCGGGCCACGCGGGTCCGGACGGAGCTGGAGCCGGAGCGGGGGCGGGCGAGGGGGACGGGTTGGATCCCCCGCCGGGCCGGGGTGCGCCCTGCTGGACCCAGGTGTAGAGGAGGTCGCCGGGACAGTCGGTCGGGTAGCCGTCGCGGTGACCCTTGATCTCGTCCCCGGCTCCGTTGGCCTGGAGGTATTCGATCGCGTCGCGGGCGGCGTTGAGCTGGGCATCGGTCGGCTGGGTCAGGCCCTCGTCACCGACCAGGACGCACACTGAGTAGTGAGCGTGGTTGAGGGGCTGGTTGCCGTTGGCGGCAGTCTCTCGCCCGAGCCCGCGTCCCTCCAGCACGTAGCCGTGGGGGCAGGCGGCGAAGTTATAGGCCACGTCCACGTAGCCTTCGGCGGTGTTCGCCATGTGGCTGGCGCGGATGTCCTGCCACTCCTGGATGCAGGCGCTGTGGTCGCTGAGGAGGTCGGTGGAAACCGGCGTGCCTTCGTAGTGGATCTTGGTGCCGAGGGTGGTGGGCTGACTGGCGGCGGCTGACGGGGGCCAACCGAGCTGGTCTCGGGTCACGAGCTGCATGAATTCCTC
The DNA here is from genome assembly GCF_053598215.1 of Kitasatospora sp. NPDC001175. Lineage (NCBI taxonomy): Bacteria > Bacillati > Actinomycetota > Actinomycetes > Kitasatosporales > Streptomycetaceae > Kitasatospora > Kitasatospora sp. NPDC001175. The sequence goes on from NZ_JBSFJU010000069.1 coordinate 8,935, forward strand.
CTGGGAATGACAAGCCCCCGGCCGGGCGGCGCGGGGGCGGTTGGTGTGTGGTGGGTCAGGTGAGGGGGATGGTCTCGGCCGTGGTGGTGGTGACGCCGAACCCGGCGTAGTGCCGCAGTACGACGGTGGCGCCAGCGGCCTGGAGGGCGTGGGCGACGTCGGACGCCGCCCGGATGCCGCCGGTGTAGCTGTCGGTTGACCACGGCCAGCCAGGGATGTCGGTGCTGGTCCAGGCCCAGACGATCCACTCGGCGGTGCTGCCGGTTTGGGGGCGCTGGGTGGCGATCAGCCACAGTTCGCCGTACGCCGTCGGCTGTCCGGCGACAGGCGGGGCGGGCATCCCGGCGCGGCCGGCGCGGTATTCCGTTCCGGCGAGCTGGTCGAGCATGGGCCCGAGGACGTCGGTGGTCTGGGCACTGACGGTGCCGATGGTGTAGATGGGAGCCTCCTACTTGGGTGGGGGCGGGGGCAGAGCGACGCCGTAGAGGTAGCGGACGACGCCGTACACGGTGCCGGAGCCGCCGACCCGTTGGGCGTCCAACGTGAACTCGACCTCCGTGCCGACGGGCGCGCCGATCGGCACCGTGGCGATCAGGTCGGCTCCGGGCTGGCCAATCGCAACCGGGGTGCCACCGACGCTGAGCCGGAGCTGGCCCGTCGTACCGGGATCCGCGCCGAGAGACGCGCGGATCATCAGAGCCGGGTGCTGAACGATGCCGCGCGAGCGGGCAATCGTCGTCCAGGTCCCGGCCGTGGTGGACGGCCAGAGCGCCATCGAGTCCGCAGCCGGCGCGGTGTAGGTGGTCCAGGGTCGGGCGAGGCCGCCGGCCGGATCCGGGGCGAGGACGATCGAGCCGAGCGCGTCCAGGATTGTGCTGATCGCGGCCCGCGTGCTCACCCGGCCCTGCAGAGCGCGGAGATCGCGTTCCAGGGCCTGGATACGGGTGATCAGGTCCTCGGGGACGTGTGGTGCCATCAGGCTGCCTCCAGGAAGAGCTCAACGGACTCTGCCCGGCCGCGCTCGACCGGGGTGACGCGCAGTCCGACCAGCCGGTAGCGGGCGGACAGGCCCTCTGTGAACCAGTCGTCGGCGATCCGGAGACGGATGTAGCTGCCGAGCGGGGGCACGCTGGCCGTGTCGAGCCGCAGCCAGCTCACGGCAGGGATGGTGACCGGCTGCCGGGCCCGCGCGAGATCGGCCGTCGCGTGGCCGTCGAGGGTGGCCTGCACCGAGACCGTGCTGTAGTCGCTGCTGCCGTCCAGGCGCGGCCAGCCTGCGGCGATCAGGTCCGGGCTGGTCTGCAGCGCGGACATCAGCGGGACACTGTTGCCGGTGGCGTCCTGGCTGGACGCGCCGCGGCTCTGCCATGTCGTCGCCATGCCGCCCGCGTCCTGCGGCAGGGAGTACGCGGTGATCTCACCCGGGCTGGACAGAAGGACGTCGGCCGAGCCTGCGGTGAGGATCGGGTAGCCGAGCCGCAGGGCCCGGTGCCGGACGCCGCTGGTGTCCGTGTAGAGCTGGATCCGCCACTCGAAGCCACCACCGACGGCGGCGAGTTGGTCGAGCAAGTCGCCGATGTGGGGTAGGTCGTAACTCGAGTACGTGCGGTCTCTTGTGACCCCTGAGAGCTGGGTGCGGTCGATCTCGATTCCGAGGTTCCCGCCGGGCTGGGCCTGCGCGTAGTCCACGAGGCCGCGGGCGATGTCGAGTTGATCCGTCGCGGTCCAGGTCAGGTTGTCGTACGCGATCCGGTGGCTGCGGAGGACGCCTTCCAGAGTGCCGGCCTGGACCGGGCATGTGAGGTAGCCGCGCGCGTCCCGGGTCGGTGTGGCGGTCCACAGCGGGCCGCCCCACGCGATCGTCCCGGCTGAGTCAGTCAGGTAGACCATGGTCCGACCGGGGATCAGTGCCGCGCGGGCCCGCTGGGCGGTCGCCGAGTCCGGGATCGGGATGGTGCCGGTCAGAGTCCCGGTGCGGCCGATGTAGTCCTCGTACTGGACCTGGGCGATGGGTAGCCGGTCGATCAACCGATCGGTGACCAGGTCACAGACGGTCAGCGAGTACTCGATGCTCACGGCGTCTCGTACGTGAACTCAAGGCTGTAGCTGTTGATGCTGGTGGTGACCGGAACCCACGGGTTTGAATCGGACCACGAGGTGGACGCCACCGTCGTGAACGCCCTCACGTGGGTGCTGTCCTGGACCCAGACCAGCGACGGCCCGGCACCGGCGGAAGGCGAACGGTCCGCGTAGGCGGTACCCACCGTGGCACCGAGCCCGGAGTAGTAGTGCGCGGCGAACGGGAGGCCCGGCGGGGTGGTCCATGTCCATGTTCCACTGCCGTAGTTAGTGGTCGTGCCACCAACGATCTTGATGACCACGTCGACCCGTTTCCCGACCTGGCAGTACCTCGCGGTGATCGTGCCGTTGCCGATGGACGGGTTCGTGGTTGCGCCGGCCCACGTGGTCGAGAATGCCTGCCAGACCCCCAACGGCGGCGCCCAGGCCGTGCCGGACCAGCGTTCCAGCGTGCCGGATGCCGGGTTGTCGCGGTACTGGCCGACGTAAGCACCGACCGCGCTCCCGGACGGCGTGATCCCGCCGACCGCGACGGTGTACTGCCGCTGGTCGGTCAGCGCGGTGGACCAGTTGATCGGCGCAGACACCGAGGCGCCCGCCGGAACCGCGATGTCCCACAACTTCATGTAGGCAGTGCCGGTCGGCGGGATGGTCGGGGCAGCCGGGGTGGCTGCGGCGGTGCCCTGGACGTAGACCACGGCAGCGGCGGTCAGTCCGGACGTGTCGTAGAGAGCGTCGTAGGCGACCAGGAAGACCGAGTCAATCCGGGGCAGGCTGTTGTGCCCGTTGGCAACGGTGATCGTCTCGGGGGCCGTCACGGCAACCGGGTACGCGCCTTGACTGGCCGTGCCCTGGATCACCGCGCGGCCAACGCCGATGGTGCCGGTCATCCCCGAGCCGGTCAGCACGCAGGGGTTGCCGCCGGGAATCAGCCCGGAGCGGCTCGTCATTTCCGTGACGGGCGTCGGGGTATCCAGGGGGGCAAGGCGTGTGTCCTGGCGGGTCTGGCCGGTCGGCAGGTGCCAGGCGGATCGTACGGTCACGGGCCCTCCAGGGTTACCAGTAGGCGGAGCGGTAGCGGACGGTGGCGGTGCTCGCGGTCAGCGCGCCGTCCAGGGAGCGGTAGGAGATGGTGGTGGTGCCTGGGGACAGGCGGATGGACTGCTCAGGCGCGGATCGAGTCGTGGCGGTGCTCGCCCGGGACTGCCCCGAGGCGAGCAGGACGCTGCCGTCCCAGGTGTCGATTTCCAGCGTCTCGCCAGCGGCGAGGGTGACGGCGTACTCCAGGACCCGGCCGCCGATCGTGACCGAGGGCGTTGTGACTGGCCCGGTGATGTCAATGACGATAGGTGTCGCTGCGTCACCCGAGTTGACAGCGAGCGCGTCCCCGGTGCTGCCCGGCGTACCCCAGACCAACCCTTCGGGGCTGCCCCAGTTCAGGCCGGTCCCGGGCACGATCGTGCGGGAGGTGGAGGCGTGCGCCACGCCGTCCCACCACCAGCCTGAAGAGTTGCCATCCGCGTACGCGTGCAGGGTCGGGCCGGTCTCGGCCTGGACGCTGTCCGTCAGCCACGTCGTCCCGTTGGTGACGATCGCGTACACCCCGACGCGGTCGACCGTGTCGCCAGGCTGCAGGGTGTACGAGGCGCTGACGCGGCTCCAGGTCCCGGCCGTGGTGGTGCCGGCGGCAGCCGTGGTGATGGTCGTGCCGCCGTTACGCCACACGATCCGCATCGCCGTAGCCGACGAGGTCTTGACCCACGCCCCGACCTGGACCGTGACCCCAGCCGTGGTAACTGGCTCCATCAGCCACGTCGTCCCGGCCGTCGTGTCCGCCGTCGCCGTCTGCTGCAGGCAGGCGGTGCCGGACTGCGCGTCCGTGGTGATCCGGGTCCGGGTCAGCGAACTGCCGTACGCCGAGGTGTTGGAGAGGTCCACCTCCACCGAGGGGTTGTAGACCAGGTTGCGGATCCCGGTGTCGGCTGGCCACTGCTGGAGGCCGGACTCCGGCTGCGGCAAGCCGGTAGCCGCGGTCTGCTCGGTGATCTGATAGCGGCGCGGATCGGTCGCTTCCCACTGGACCGAGGCCCGGCCGACGCCGAGCCTCCACGTACCCGTGATCGGCATCTCCCGGCGCAGGACCCTGGCCCACACCAGCCGCGGTACGTCGTCGACTTGGAGGATCAGCGGCTGCTCGGTGTCGGACACCGGCATCGCAGCGGCCAGCTGGCGCGTCACCACGTCCATGCCGCCCGGCGCCGCCCGCACCACCAGGTCGGCGCTGACGATCCGGGTCTGGCTCAACAGCCGACCCAGGTAAGCACCGTGCTGGTGGGCCCGGTGGGTCGTGCCGGAGTCCAGCGCGGGCATCGACTCCCACCCGGTCACCTGCGCGTCCCCAGCGAGATACCAGGGACGGCCGGTGCCCATCAGCAGCGTGCCGTACTGCAGGTCCCCGGGCTGGGACCCCAGCCAGGAAACAGGCGGCCGAGGCATCCGTTTACCCCCTCGTCCTGCTGAGCCACCACAACTCTTCGGCCGTCGACCTGGCCGAGGACCCGGCGGCCTCGTAGTAGTGCTCGATGGTTAGCGGTCGGCCGCCCGGCGCCGACGATGCGGCAGCCGGTGCGGCGCCGACCGGGGCCAGCGACCGCGCGGGCATGAACCCCGCGGTCGACGGGACGAGTTGGTAGCCGAATTCGGTGGCGACCTGGCCGAGGAGCTGCGTCGACCTGGCCCGCTTCGACGGCGAGAGCGGGATGTACGCCTCGGGCCCGGCCTCCGCCCACAGGATCGCCCGGTTGGAGATTCCGGCCTGCCGGTTGTGCAGGCCGTCCGCCGCCGCCGTGATGCCGCCCGCGGCGTACCCGGTGATCCCGCCGTTGGCGAAAGCCTCACCCATGTGCCCGGGGGCTGGCATGTCGTAGTGGACATGCACCGTGACATTGCCGTCCCGCATGTTGTCCACGCGGTCCTGAATGGCGTTGAGGTTCGAAATGGGGGATCCAGTTGGCACGGTGATGCTGACCTGGTGATCCGGCAGCTCATCGACCGTGTAGCCGATGTCCCGGAGCTGGCGGATCGCCTCGGCCGGCGGCGCCTGCACCGTGATCGACTTCCCGGCCGGGACCGAGCCAAGCTCGGCCTTGATCTCCTCCAGCGCGGCGATCGCGGCCTGCGTCGGCGCGTCGACCACCACGGTCTTACCGGGAATCTTCTTCGCGATCAGCGCATCGAGCTCCTTGATCGCGTCACCAGTCGGCGCCGTGATCTCCATCTGCCGGCCGCCGGGCATCTCCTTGACCTTGATCCCCACCGACTCCAGGTCCTTGACAGCGTCGGCGGTCAGCGCGGACACCTTGATGCTTGCCCCCGCTGGCAGGTGACCGGCCAAACCCTGCACGTACAGCAGTCCGCGCGCCGTGTCGTCCAGGCCCGGCGTCGACAGGGTGATCGCGAGGCTGGACGGGATGAAGCCCATCTGCGCCGCGAGGTTGGCGGCCTGGTCCGCAGTGAGGCCGAACTTCTCGCCTGCGGTCACCGCCGCCTCCCACGCCCCTTGCATGGACTTCTCAGCCTTGGCCAGGGCGGTTGGGACGCTGTCACCGTTGGCCTTTGCGTAGTCGAAGGTCGCCTGCGCGGCAGCCGCGGTCTGCTCGTTGAGCGACTGCAGCTTGGTCCAGAGCGTCTGCCCGTTCTCCGTGGTGGTGTTGAGTGACCCGTCCACCTGCAGCAGCGCGGCGCCGTACCCCTTACTCTCATCGACGCCTGCCTGCCAGGCAGCGGACAGGTCGAGCATGGACCGGTTCATCTGCGCGGTGGCTGCCTCGACGTCCAGTTCGCCCCCGCTCAGCAGTTGCAGAGCATCGTGCAGCGCACGGGCCCTCGTGCCAGCGTCGGACGCGGAATCGCCGAGCGTCTTGATCGCGGCCTGCAGCCTGCCGGTTGGGTTGGTGGCGTCCGCCGCGGCGCCGGCCGCGCCCCTCGTCGCCTCAGCTTGATTCCGGTACGCCTGGCTCGCTTTGGCCACTTCGCCGCTGGTCCCGGACAGGGTGTCCCAGAGCTTGCGGGCGTCGCTGTTCAGCACCGTGGTGGCCGTGCCGGCCTCGTACTGGGCGCGGGTGGTCACCTCCTGGTGGGTGGCGTGCGCCTGAAGCGCCGCGTTCACCTGGTCCAACGCCGCCTTGTTGCCGAGGGCGGCCTGCTCGACCACCCCAAGCTCGATGCCGTACCGGCGAGCGGTATCGAGCGCGCCGGCCTGCTCCAGCTTCTGCGCGACCAGTGCACGGCTGTTCTCTCCGAGGGCGCCCGCGTCCTTCTGGATCGCCTGGGTGAAGTCAGCGACGGCTTGCCGAGCGGCCCTCTGGTGCTCGGCGAAGATGTCGAGGATCGCGAACGCGCCACCAACGGCCAGACCCCACGGGCCACCAAACACCCCGAGGAGCCCAGAGGCCGCGCTCTTAAGTCCGGCCAGGGCGCCGACAGCGCCGGCCGCACCGACACCGCGCAGTGCACCGCCAACCCGTTCCAGGCCGGTCGCGGTCGGCGGCAGCGTCTCGTACACGCCGCGGAACGCCGAGCCCATGTTGGCAATGACGGGACTCCGGCGCTCCAACTCGGCGATGTAGCCACCGAATCGGCCGAGTTCCTGCCCGGCGCCGGCGGCGAGGACCCGCTGATACAGGGCGGCGTCGCCAATACCCCGGAACGCCTCGACACCGGACCGGCCGAACCCGACGACGGCATCCTGCATGGCCTGGATCTGGGGGCGGAACGGCCTCATGGCGATCATGCCGAGGACCGACAGCTGAATTGGGCCCGGCAGCTCGGCGAACGCGTGGGCCAGGTCGCCCACGATTCCCGCGAGCGGCCGGAGTTCGCCGGACAGGTCGCCGAGCATGCTCATCCCGGTCTGCACGCGGCCGGTGAACGTACCGAGGGCCCCGGCTCCGGACACCACCGAGGTGTAGAGGTCGCGCAGGCCACTCAGCAGCGGACCCGTGGCCGACTCGGCGTTCTGGAAGATGCGCTCAGCCTGCCCGAGGCTGGCGGCCAGCAGGGGGATAGCCCGTGTCGCAAACCCGGTGACCGCCGTACTCACCGGGCCCGCCATGGCGCCAGCCGCCCGAGCGATCCCGGCTCCGGCGCCCTGCAAAGTGTGCTCGACGCTCGGCCCGTAGATCGCCCACAGGTCTGCTGCGGTCTTGATGCCGCGCTGGATGTAGGGGATCGCCGCGGACACGCCGGAGGACATGCTGCGGGTGATCTTCTCCAGGCTGGGCGAAATGGCGAGGTAGATCTGCAGGAACGCTGACGAGATCTCCTTGCCGAGACCGCGCATCGCACCGCCGAGCCCCTTCGACTCGGCCGCCGCGAGGGCAGCCGCGCCACCGACTCGGCCAACCTGTAGCGCCATCTGCTCGAAGGCCGGTCCGCCCTGATGAGCCAGCGCGGTCATCGCGCTGAGAGCTGGCTTGCCGAACGCCATCGCTGCGGCGGCCGTGAACTGCTGCTGAGTCAGACGTCCTTGTGCATCATGCAACCGGTCGATGACGTATTCGAGGCCCTTGAAATTCCCTTGGCTGTCGAACGCCTCGATCCCGAGTTCCTGCAGCCCCTTCTTCGCCTCCGCGGTGGGCTTGGCGAGGTTGACCAGGGCGCCGCGCAGGCTGGTACCCGCGGTCTCCCCGATGATGCCCGACTTGCCGAGCAGGCCGATCGCGGTTGCGGTGTCCTCGATGCTGATGCCGAGCGAATGAGCCGTCGGACCGACGTACTTCATCGCGTAGTACATGTCCATCAGCTCGCCGCTGGCGGAGTTGGTGGCGTTGGCGAGAACGTCGGCGACCTTGGACGCGTCGTCAGCCTTCATGGCGAACTGGTCCATGATGTCGCCCTCGATCTTCGCGGCGGTGGCGACATCGGTCCGGGCGGCGGCTGAAAGCTGGATCGTGCCGCGGGCCGCTTTCACGGCGTCCTCCGCCGAAAGGCCAGCCTTGGCCAGCTCGGTCATCGCCTCGGCCGCCTCGGCGGCGTTGGCGCTCGGCAGTTTCATGTCGCTGCCGAGGGCCTGTGCTTCCCGGCCGGCGGCGGCCATCTGGGCACCGCTCGCCCTCGTGACCTCGCCGTACTTCTGCATGGCGTCGCTGTACTCGTTGCCCGCGTGGATGATGTCGTGCAGCCCGTACAGCAGCGCGCCACCAGCCAGCATGGTGCCCAGATGCGTGGCGGACTCCAACGCGCCCTCGATGCCCTCGCGGACCGAGGTCATGCCGTCGCGCGCGGCCGACCCGAGGCGCCCGAACAGGCCGCTGGCGCCCTGAGTTTCGCTGCCGAGCGAGCGGACACCGCGGGCCGCTGCCCCGGCCGCCTGCTCGGCCTCGCGCGCACCGGCCGCGCCACCTCGCGCGCTGCTGCCGAGTGCGGACAGTCCGGCCTGCGCGCCGCCAGCCTCGGCCGCCAGACCTCGCGTGCCCCGGCCGGCGCCGACCGCAGCCCGCTCCAGCGCGCCGGCGGCAGTGGCCGACGACCGCATGCGGGAGTCGAATCCGGCGGTGTCGGCAGTGACTCGGACGAGCACCGTGCGGTCGGCCACGGCAGCCTCCCATCAGGCGGGCGGCTGCTGGCCGCTACGGGGTGGTGATCTGCAGTTGGACCGCGAGCGCCGCGCTCCACAGGCGGGACAGCTGGCCGTCGCTCAGCTCGCGCCAGAACGCGATGAACTCGGCTTCGTCGGCCGGTGCGGGATCGAGCAGCTGGGCCCGGACGAGCGCCGGCGCGAAACTGTCAGGGTCGAACGCAGGCTCGGCCTCGCCGCGGCTCTTGGCGTTCTCGATCTGCTCGCGGGTTGCCGGGTGCTCGCGCCGCAAGTCCTGGTACGCCCGGTGGCTGATTGCCTGCAGCGTGAACGCCACCTGGGAGTCCTCGACGGCCGTCCTCGCGTCGTGCAGGCGCGCGGCCACGGCCTCCGCCTCCTCGGGCCGCTCGACGCCGGGCCGGGTGAGGCGGCCGAGCAGATCCTCCAGGCCCTCGATCTCGGCTGCGGCCTCCGCGTCCAGAACGAGATCGACGATCCGGCGGGGACGCTGGATCCGGGCCGCGATCTCCCCGAACGTCAGCCGCGCGGGCACGGCGGTGTGCTTGGTCATGGTGCCTTCCTGTCGGGAGGGGTCAGCGCAGTGCGTCCTGCACCGCGATGGAGACGCCGCGCTCGGCGTCCGGGGCGGCGGCGTCCAGGGCGGGGCCGAGGTGCGGCAGCGGGGCGTTCTTCGACGTGCCGTACTCGACGATGTTTCCGAGCGGGCCCTGACTCCGGTCCTTGTCCGGGCCGATCTCGGCCTCGACGCCGGTCCCGGTGGCGCGCACGTCGTAGGTGATCGAGTAGGGGTAGGCGGGGAGGTGGGGGTGCCCGCTGATCCGCTGGCGGGCGTCGTCCCGGATGGTCCGGGCTGTCACGGTGATCGCCTTGCGGGTGTTGGCGGCGAGCCGGGCCGGAGCGGCGCCGAGGTCGGCAATCAGCGCGTCCAGGCCAGTGATGATGAGCGTCACGGCCGGTTCTCCCTTCGGTAGATGCTGACCTGCAGGCCCTCGGGCCGGGTGCCGTCCTCCTGCATGGCACCGACCCGGCGGGCCCCGGCCGCGCAGGCGTGGCAGCGGACCACGGACGCGTCCCAACCGAACTCGTGCTCGGCAGCGGTGGTTTCGGCGAGCGGGTGCCCGCAGTCCCGGCAGTTGCCGGCCTCCAGTTCCAGTAGGGCGAGCGCCCACCAGCGATCCTCTGGCAGCCAAAGCGGCTCACCCGGGCCCGGCGCCCGGCCAAGCAAGATTGAGCGGGGCACTCCCCACGACCGCGCGGCCTCCAGCTCACGGCGGTACGGCAACCGCGGATCCCGCAGGCGCTCTACGAGAAAGGGAGCGGACTGGGCTCCTCGTTCACAGCCAGGGCCGCATCGAACAGGCACGTCGCCGTGCCGTGGTTGACCTTCTGTAGCAGCTGACGCACTTGGCCCGCACTGAGCGTCGGGGAGACACAGCACGCCGCGAGCAGAACCGGAAGGAACGTTTCTGCGTACAGGTCACGGCTGCCGGACGCCGGCGGGTGGTTGGCCAGCAGATCGGAGAACGCCAGGTGCCCAAGGGCGCGGAACCGGAACTCCACGGTGGCCGCGTCGACTTCGGCGCGGACCGCGGCAATCTGCTCGGCCAGTACGGCGCCCGGATTGGTCTCGCCAAGCGAGGACGGCTGCCACGGGCCGAGCTGGTCAAGCTCGGCCTGCAGCTCGGCTTCCCGCGCCGCCGCGGCACCGTCCAGGCAGACCCGGACCGCGAGTTCGCGCGGCGTCGCCGCATCGAGAAGTGAGCTGATGTCCGGCATCAGGCCACGATCGCGCGGGTGGCCGGGTCCGAGGTCACGGACAGCTTGACGGTCACCTTGAGCACTTCATTGGCGGTCGGCGCTACGTTCTGCGGCTCGGTGGCGGCGACCGGGTACACCTCGACCCGGTCACCCGTGGCGTACGCGGTCGCGAACGGGGTACCGCGCCGAACGACCAGAAACCCGGTCACGCCGTACGACAGCGTCGTATACGGCTGGTCCTCCAGGGCTGTCGTGCCCCTCTTAAACGTGATCTCGGCCGCGTAACTCTTGCGGCCAGGAACCGTGGTGTCGAAAGTGCTTGCCAGGCTCGACGTGTTGACCTCGGCGGTCGTGGGGTCGGCCTTCAACCCGTCGGGGGTGAGGCGCTGGGTCCAGTCGTACCCGGCGTTCAGCTCCGCCGCAGTCGGAGACTGAACGGTGGCGATGCTGGGGACCCAGCTCACCTTGATGTTGCCGTCGCTGATCAGATCAGCCATGGTCGGTACCTCCTCGGGGTCAGATGCGGAACGCGCCGACGGTCACGCTGGTAGCGGCCGAATACCCGATCGCCGCCTGCTGGGTGATGTCGGCGTGCAGGGACGGATCGAGCGGGCCGATCATCTGCTCACCGCTGGCCGGGACGGTCACGGTCCTATCGGGGACGGTCAGCCCCTTGTATGAGTTGTTCTGGGTGGTCACGGTGACCGTGATGCTGGATGCGCCGCCGTTCTTGACGTGCAGGAACGTGTTCGGGGCGTTCAGGGACACCTTGTCGCCGGTGGCCGACGCGGCGGCATAGGCCGGGGTGATGCCGCCCGGCCTGATGGTCTGGATGGACAACAGGGCCATCGGAAACTCTCCTCACTGGGGGATGGACCGCAGCCGCCAGCGGGCCGCGGAGTAGTACACGGGCGGGGTGACGTCGTCGTCCCGCTGGACCGGGGTCCCCTCCAGCGCTTCGGGCCGGTACGAGACGCGGCCGGCCACCTGCAGGGGCGCGTCGAGCGCGGCGCGGGCCCGGTCCATGACGGATAGGGCCTGCTCGGCGGTCGCGCCGACCGCGGTCACCTGGACGATGCCGACGAACGTGGTCCGGTCGTCGGCGAGCGATGCCCGTACTGGCATGCCGGCGTCCGGGTAGAGGACGGCGTACGGCGGTGCGGCACCCTGCGGTGCCCCGCCGAGGTAGACGGTGAGCTGAGCTGCTGCCAGAGATGCCGTGACGGCGTCGATGTGCGGGAGTACGGCCGGAGTCGGCACCGGTCACCCCCTTACGTGATGCCTTCGACGGTCAGCCGCCAAGCGGTCGCCGTGCTGCCGTAGTCGATCGCCATCACGGCCATGACCTGTCCGATCAGCCGGGCATCCCCGGATGCGGTGACGGTCAGCTGGTCCCCGACGCGGAGCGGTTGCGCGGGCTGGGCACCAAACGGCAGCGCAACCTCGTACCGGGCGGTGACGGTGAGCCGCTCGAAGGCGTGCTTGTCGCGCGGCACCCGTTGGGCCTTCACCCGGCAGGCGCCGCTGTAAAGGGTCGTGGCCGGGCCCGGGGTGAGCTGGCTCGTGGTGCGGTCGAGGGTGGGCGTCCCGGGGCGCGTGATCGTGCAGGCATCGACCATGAGTTGCTGGTGTGCGAGTCGGCCGGCGGCGAGGACCTGATCCAGCGGGCTGCTCACGACGGCCTCACCGAGGTGAGCTCGACGCGGTAGGGCGCGAGGGCCTCTTTGTGGGCGTCGGTGAGGACGGCGCCGCCGATCGTTTCGCTCGCGAACGTGCGGCTGTAGTCGTCGATGACTTCCTGTCGCAGCCCTTGCGGGTTGGTCAGGTTCATGGTGGCGAGGTCGAGCACGACGTCCTCGATGTCGTCTGGGACGTCCTGGTAGCCGTGGCTGTTGGTGATCTGCACCCGAGGCGCCCACACCCCGAGATTGCGGCGCGGCCAGCCCATGAGGCGGCCGGGCGCGTACCACGGGTAGCCGCGGGTGAGTTCGTCGCCGAGGCGCAGGTAGTCCCTGCCTTCGATGCAGGTGATCTGGACGCCGCCGAGGTCGGCCAACTCCACCACGGTGAGTGGGTTGTTGGCGTCCACGATCAGCGGCCGGTCCGGCAGCCGCAACACCCGGTCGCCGCCCGGCAGGATGATCGTCTCCTGGGAGACGAAGGTGATCGTCTGCCGGGTGTAGCGGCGTACGCGGGCGGAGGCCCGGCGGATCGCGAGGGCCCCCTGCATCGGGTCAATCGTGCGCTGCATCGCGGCCTCAAGATCCGCTACCTGGGCCAGCGGCGGCAGCGTGGTCACAGTTGGCCCCCTCTGCTACTCGGCGCCCTGGAGCAGGGCGTCTAGGCGGCCGGTCAAAGTGGCGCGGGCCCGGTCGCCCTTCGCCATCTCCAGGTCGAGGGCCTGCCGGGCGCGGGCCAGGTCGCTGCCGACCCAGCCGAGGACGGTATCGATTGTGCCGTCGATCTCCAGCCCCTCCGGCACCGTGAGCGCGCCGTCCGGCAGCGTCTGCGCCAGCGGGGCCGGATCCTGCCCGGTGGCCTCGACCGCGGGCGATGGCGGCGCCGGTTCGGGGTCGCGCTCGATGACCTCGACCGGGGCACCGGTGTGCGCCAGGTGGCGGGCGAACTCGCCGACGTGCTCGGCCCCTTCGTGGAGCTCGTGCACGGCGTAATCCCAGTACACGCGGGCGTTGGCCAGGACACGGATACGCATCGGGTCTCCTCCCGGATCAGGCGTGCTCAACGATCACGGCGCGCTTGTACAGCGCGCTGTCGCCGGTCAGCGAGTCGGACGGGACGCCGAAGTCGCCGACGTAGGACCAGGTGGTGGAAAGCACTTGCTGCAGGCGATCCTGCGGCGGCCGAACGATACGGGCGACCTGTACGCCAGGGGCGGCGTCCACCATCGCGATGTCGGGGACGTCCTCGACGCCGGTTCCGGACAGGAGGTTGCCCATGTTCTCGAACGGGGCCGCGGTCAGGGCGGTAGCTCCGAGCACGATCGGCCGGTGAACGGTGAGGTTGCCGGAGGATCCGCCCTGGACGGTCGGGGTCTCCAGGTTCCTCACCCAGTCGATGCCGCCGAACCGGCCGATCGACAGGTCCCGGAAGACGGGGCTGTCGATCCGGCCCTGGAGGGCCTGCTTGAAGTCGGGGTCGGAGAAAAGTTCGGCTTCGGTGTCGGCGTCGATGTGGGCAACGTAGTACCCGCCGAGCGTCGGGACGTTCATCTTCCGCAGGCGGGCGACGGCGGAGCGGAACATCTGGAAGGTGGCCAAGTTGGCCGAGGTGAGGTCGTAGGCCGAGTTCGCGCCGGTTGCCCGGATGCTGACCGGGGCGGTCGAGGACACGACGGCGGCGCCGGCCGCGACGGTTGCCGCGGTGCCCAGGGTCAGGGTGAGGGTGGAGGTGTTGACGCCGGTGACGGTGTTCGCGTTGCCGCCGATGGTGACGTTCAGGGGGTTCGCGCCGCTCACCGGGGTGGGCACGCCGTTGACTAGCACGGTGGAGAAGCCAGACACGGACTGCACCACCAGGGAGGTACTCGCGCTGGTGCCTGAGGTGGCCCAGGTCCGGCCGCCAGCGTACGCGGCGTAGAGCTTGTTTCGGCACACCTGGTTGATGGACTGGCCAGCGTTGATGCCCAGCGTCGCCACGTCCGCGAGGTACTTGGAGGCGAGCGTCATGGAGCTGGTCAACATGTTGGTGTCCATGCTGTTGCCGTACTGGTCCATCGTGACGGACCACTGTTCGACGCTGTACGTCGACGCGCTCGGGTCCGAGCCGGTGATCGGAGTCGTGGCCGGCGCGAGCAGTCCCTTGCGTGTGAACGTGGTGGTGTCGCCGAGTCCGCCCTGCCACGGGTGGGAGTCCGCGAGGGCCGGGAACAGGAACTCGGGCCGCAGGGCTTCCTGAAACGTGCGGTCAAGCAGCCCGTTCTGCATGATCGCCTGGATCGCGGCCGGCAGGATGGGGCGCACGGCGTGCCGGTCGAGGCGGAACCACGGTGCGGTGGTGAGGGTCATCAGCTCTCCTGTGTGATCTCGGCGGACACGAGGTCCGGGTACTGCTCGGCGATCATCTGCAGGCCGAGCAGGGCGGTTTGGGTGATGGCACTGACTGCCGCGCAGATCCGCCCGCCCTCGGCGTGCTCCTCGTGGCCGGTTACCTCGATCGAGGTGCGGCCGTCGCCGAGCTGGGCCCGGACACGGATCACGAGCGGAGCCGTACGCCGTGCCGGGACAGCTCGGCATCGAGGGCGGCGCGGTCGGCAGTGCGGAAGTCGGTCGGAGGCGCCGGCGGTCGGGCGCCCTGCGACAGGTCCGGGCGCGGGCCCGTCGGCGCGGTCTGGCGGCCGAGGTGCGGCTTGCGCTCCAGCAGGGCCGTGAGGTCGGCGGCGATGGCGTCGGTGTTGATCTCGCCGTCGGCGCTGGCGTAGGCGCTGAGGTCGAGGAACGCGGCGGCGTCGCTGGGGTCAGCGAAGTCCTCCGCGGCGAGCGCCTTGACCTCGGCCTGAACGGCGCGGGCGGTCGCAGTCGCGGCCCGCTTGGCGGCGGCCTCGGCCGCGGCGGTCGCGCGCTCCAGCTCGGTCCTGTCGCGATCCTCAAACTCGGCGACTCGGGCCGCGAGTTCGTCGGCGCGGGTCTTCTCGGCGGCGTGCTGACGCTTCGCCTCGGTGCGTTCGGCCTTCATGCGGTCGAGGGCGCGCCTCCCGGCGTCGCCGAGCGAATCGGCGCCGTCCGGGTCCGAGTCAGTGGCCGGCGAGGTGTCCGGGTTCGGGTCGTCGTGGCGGCCCAGGTCAAACCAGGGGTGTCGGATGTGCATAGGTGTCTCCCGTTGCGGAAGGTGATGACAACCTGGCATTGCGCCAGGTCAGATGAGGTAACCGAAGCGCCTCAGGAGCCTTATCAGCTCGTCGCGGTCGTCGGTGATCTTGTAGATCTCTTCCGGCATCAGCCGGGGTGTACGTAGCTGGAACTTGGGCAGCCCCTGCTCCAAGTCGGCACCGGTCCGGGCGAACCGGAGCCCAGTGCGGGCCTCGGTCTCCGCGCGGATCTGCTGGTAGAACCCGCTGCGACGGGTGTTGCCCTCCAGCGTCGCGACAACCCGGCGGCCGTACGAGTCCAACGTCGCCACGCTCCTACGGGCGTTGACGACCTGGTAGATGTCGGCGCCGTCCCGAATCGCGCGGGCGCCGGCCGTGGTGAACCGCCGGTCCTGCTCGGCGCGGCTGAGCCGGTTGAAGAATCCGAGCGGGTCGAGGTGCTCACCAGGCCGGGCCCGGGTCGAGGGAACGCCGTAGCACTGGCACCGCTTGTGCCGGGCGAACCCGGCGTCGTAGCGGTACCAGCGGCCTGCGAGGATCGCGCACCGCGCGCATGCCCCCGGCCGGACGCGCCGCACGTAGCCCGTGACCTGCCGATTGGCGACCATGGCGACCCCAGCCGCGCTGGACCCGGCATCGGCCACCTCCGAGGCGACCATCCGCTGTAGGTCGACCAAGCCGCCAAGCAGGGCCTCCTGCAACGTCAGGCCACCCTCGATCAGGGTCTTGGTCCGGATCACCGGCAGGTACAGCAAGGAGTCGAGCGGGCGGCCGTCCGCGGCGACACCAGACAGGGCCCGTGCCTGCACCCGACCGGCGCCCGGGAGGTAGTCCGGGTCGAGGCCGTCGGCCTGCACCATGGCGTCGACGTACGCCTGTCCGGTGGAGGCGGCCAGCAGCTGGCCGGCAGCGACCGCGCGCACCATCTGCGGGCCCACGGTGGCCAGCCACGACCCGGTGAGGTCGTCGGGCGCGAGCTGGCGCCACAGCCCGTCCGTGACTGCCGCGGTGTGCGCGACCGCCCGGTGTTGGGCCGCGCCGTAGGTGGCCACGATCTCGTCTTGGGCGTCAGCCATCCGCGCTGTCCGCGGACCAGCCCGATACCGTGCTTTGCGCGGTCGGGGACCCGATCGGCGCGGCTGGCCCGTTCGGTGCGGTTGAGAGGGCGTGCAGATCGGCTGCGGTGAGCCGGGTCAGGGCGTCGTCCTCCATGGCGCGCATGCGGGCGATCTGCGCGGCGCTGTAGCCCATGTCCTCCCATGCCTGTTCCTTGGGCAGCAGGCCAGCGGCGAACAGTTTGGTTACGGCGTCCGCCTTCTGCGCGTACGTTGGCGTGGCTGGGTCGCGCCAGATGGTCTCCATCCGCTCGGCCTCCGGCCGCACCTCGCCGTCGCGGATCAGCAGCGCGAGGCGCATCACCTGCTCCCAGCCGCCGCCGAACGCGCGCTGCCTGCGTTCGGCCCGCTTCACCAGCCGGGCCTCCGCCGCGCGGATCGCGTCCGCAGACGGCGGGTTGTCCGTCGCCAGCCCGAGGTAGGTTGGTGGCAGCCCGGACAATGAAGCTGCGAGCCGCGCAAGGCTGTTGATCGTCTCGTGGAAGTTCGAGAGGTTCGCCTCCGGGAACTGGCCAAACTTGACGCTGTCGCCGCGGGTCGCCCACACCCGGCCGGCGATCCGCGACAGTGCGGAAACCGGGCGCCCGGACGGGTCCTTGAAGTCGTCGTCCGCCAAACCAGTTGCCCATCTGCGCGGCATGGCGTGGAACTCGGCGGCGGTCATCATGTCCGTCGCGATCTTGCAGGCGGCATCCGACAGCGGCACGATCGCGGCGAGCTCGCTCACGCCGTCGCGGTCGGCCACCCGGGCCCGGTTCACCAGCGCCACCACCGGCACCGTGCCGAGCCGGTGTTCGTCCCGGCCGATCTCCTCCCAGTCCGAACCGGCTCCCTTCCGGGTGAGCTGGATTGTGGCCTCGGGAAGGTACAGCGTCGCGAAGTCCTCGGCGCCTCCGTCGGCTTGCGGCTGCTGCCAGCGTTTGAGCGCCGCAACAATCTGCCGGGTGCGCGGGTCGCGCTCGGCGTACACCTGCAGCGGCGACTCAACCGTGATCACCGGCGGATCACCCGGGCTGTCCCCGGCGCCGACGATCACGTAGCTACGTCGCATTGCGAGGGCGTCCACGTGCGCGAGCTGGGACTCCTCGTCCAAGTCGTTGGGCTGCCAGATGTCGTCCCACAGGTCCCGGTCCGCCTGGTCCGCGCCGCCGAGCCGGAACCCCTCGATGTCGAGGCGCTCCTCCAGGGAATCAACTACCAGCTGAGGCCAGTTGATGACCACCTGGCGCATCCGGTCGTCGACCTCCATCAACAGCTCGGGCGCCATGTACGACAGGGGCTGTACGCCCTCGTAGTAGGCGTTCCAGAGCTGCAGCTGGGTCATCTGCCGGTCGTGGGCCTCGGCGAGACGCCGCACCCATGCCAGGGGATCCAGGTCGAGGGGCATCAGCGCATCACCACCACACTGCTCGGAGCGGAAGTTCGGGCAAGGCCGGCCGCGATCGCGTCGCCCGCGGCCTCGTGGGCGAGAACGGAGACGACGGCGAGGTCGATCTTCTGGGCGGTGCTGGCCTTGCGGAGTACGTAGCGGTCGCCCGGCCGGGCCGCGCGCCGGGCGTTGCCGACGTGCGCCGAGGTGGCCGCGCATCCGTCGTGTCGGAACTCCGCGCCGGCCTTCGTGACGTCGGTGACGAGACGTTCGGCCGCCGCGTGCATCTGCGCGATCCGGTAGGTGTACCAGCGCACCACCCGGTCGCCGTACTGGTCCGCCCAGGTGTCTACCTCGGTCTCCCAGTACGGCGGATCGCAGTAGAGCCGCACCACGTCGTACGTGCGCATCAGCTCGTCCAGCGCGGCAGCGACCTCCAGGCGCGGTACCTGGCCGCCCCACTCCCGCGGGTCCCAAATCGTCGGCAGGGCGAGCGAGCTGTACTGCGGGGTGAACTGGTAGCCGTCCAGCGTCTCGGCGCGGAACCCCGTCCAGTCGTCCAAGTCGGAGCCGTCGAAACCGAGCACCACCCGGGTACCGGGCGGGACGGTCCGCGGCTCCGCGCGGGTGTCCCAGACGGCCCGCTCGATCCACGTGCCGGTACCTGCCGTGATCCTGTTCCCAAAGAAGCGTTCGGCCTGCGCAAGGTCGCGCTCCGCCAGTTCGGCGGCCTCGGCCTCGATCGCGTCCAGGTCGACCCAGCCACCGGGACGCTTCGCCGAGTCGCCGTAGACGACGCGGTGAATCCGCCGGCGGTCGCGCTTCAGCTTGTAGTCGAGGTGCGGATCGGCGAGCCGGTGATCCCGGTAGATGTCCTTCACCCGGGACTCCGCCGTGCGCTGGGCCACCGAATCCTCCGACGGGTCCCACGCGTTGGTGGTCTCGATCGACCGGCCACCCATGCCGGCCAAACCGCGGCGTTGGGTCTCAGCGACCGCAACCATGCCCGAGGCCGTCGTCCACAGACCAGTCTCGTCCTGGACAACGAACGTGACACGCTGCCCGAGCCGGGTCCGGGCACGAGAGGTCACCGGGTCGATCCGGCCGCCGCCCGGCAGGTTGATCCGGGTGTCCCCGGTGTCCGGGATCAGATCGGCGAGCGGGCCCAGCTCGATCATCGGCTGCAACGCCGCGTAGACGTTCGCCGTCTGGTCCTCGGAGTTGGCCGCGATCTGGATCAGCGGAGTTGGCCACGGTCGGCCGACAGGTTCCCCGTCCGCGTCCCAGCCGTCGAACAGCACCGGGCCGACCGCCTCCGCGCAGATCAGCGCCGCCGAGAACGGGCCCTTGCCCCACTTCTGCGGCCGGACGAGCTGAGAGCGGCGGTAGGTGAACGCGGGCGCGCGCTGCCCGGGTTGAGCCTCGGGCCTCAGCCGGTAGTGGTGAGCCAGGAAGGTCCACATCTCATCGGTGAGCCGGTACGACTCGCCCGCCCGGTCACCATCCGGGATGACGCAGAACTCCTCGATCCACTCCCCGACCTGCCAACCGAGCGACGGGAACTCGCCCTTGTACTCAGCCCCCCGCCAAGCCATCGGAATCGACCACCTTCAGGCGCTGACGGGCACTGACCGGCCGCTGACGGGTAGCCCGCTGCTCGGACACCTCGTCTTCGGCCACCTCCCAGCGAAGCCGCAGCATCGCCAAGGGGTTGAGTCCGAGGCGGTCGGCGAGCTGGCGCGCTTCCTTGGCCGCTTCGAGGTCGCCCTGCTCGGCCTTGACCTTCCACCGGACGTACTGCGCGACTTCGCGTGTCCAGCCGAGACGTTCCCAAGCCGCGGCCTGCGGTGTGGCCCACAGCTCGGCCCACAGCTCGGCCTCGACGGTGCGGGCCGCATCGAGCTGGGCGGACAGGATGTTCACCCGGGTCTGCGTGGCGTCGAGCTTCCGCTGTGCCGCGCTGCGGGCCCGGCCGGTCAGCTCGGGTTCGAGCAACTGGAGTTCAAGCTCGTCCGCCGTCCGCTGTGCCGCGTCCCGCTCGGCCATCGTCGCGATGTCCTCCAGCAGTGGCCATCGCGGCGGGTCGCCGGTCCGGCCGCCGGCCGGGAGCCGGGTCGTCGCGTGCGTCGCGTTGCGCCGGCGCCGCTCGGCCGCAGGCTTCGGTGCGGGTCCCATTCCCGCCATGGCGACCACCTCCGACCCCGATCGTCCGCGTATCACGCACAGTTACGGTATTCCGTTTGGGCGCACAGTTCTGGACTCCCAGACCCGTACAAACGGCGATAGCCCTCCCCGGCGGTCTAAAAACGATCACGCCGAGGGGGTATCCCCCTGGGGTCTGGTCACCCTCCGTCACGGTTGGCCCAGCCGCCAGGCTGATGCCGAGCTGTCTCGGCGCTGTGGCAACGGGCGCACAACCCGCGACCGTTGCCCGGGTCGTTGGGGTTGCGGCCAGCCTCGACCAGTTCGCGGCGGCTAAGCGGGTAGTGGTCAGCGTGCCGACTCGGCGCCGTGCGGCACAGGATGCAGATCGGATCGCGGGCGAGGACAGCGGCGCGGAACTCGCGCTCGTGTGTGCGGTCGTAGCCGCGGGCCCGCGCGCTGCCGCGTCGCTGCTCGGCCTCGCGCCGGTGGTCGTCGCACCGTCCGCCCGTCGTGTACTCGGGGCAGCCTGGCACGGTGCACACGGTGTAGGCCCGGCTTCGGGTCATAGAGTCCTCCGATCACGATCCGGCCAACTGCCGGTCCAGGCGGCGGGATCCTGGGATGCTCCGGTGCATGTCTGACGAGATGATCACGGCCCCGGCGGATGTACCGGCCGCACCGCCTGCACCGCCGACTGTCGGAGGCCAGCCTCGGCGCTGGGTTGTGCCGCTCGCTACTGGTGTCGCTGGCGTCGTGCTGGGCGCTGGCGGCGTCGGCGCGGCATGGGTGCTGTCCGGGCCGGACACGCCGAAGGCGCCGAAGACGTTCGCGCTGTCCGGGACGATGACGCTGAAGAGTCCGACGCCGCTGGATTTCAACCACCAGGCGTGTGCCGGGTCGGGTGGGTATGGCGACATCGTGTCCGGTGCGGCGGTGACGGTGTACGACGATGCGGGCAAGGTCGTGGCTACGGGGTCGCTCGGTTCCGGCAAGTATGAGAGTGCTGACTCGGCGGCGCCCTGTGTGTTCCCTGTGTCTGTGGCGGGGGTGCCGCAGGGGCCGAGGTTCTTTCAGATCGAGATCAGCCACCGGGGGAAGCTCACGCTGGCGGCCGACGACGCACAGGCCGGTCGGTTTGCTGGCTCGCTCGGCTGAGTGGAGCGGGCCGCCGTCGGGGGCGGGGTGGCGGCCCGCTGGTCTGGGAACGCCGAGAGCCCCGCAGTGCTGTTCGCTGCGGGGCTCTCGGGTTGGTCTTTGTTTCCGGGCATGCCGGATCTGCGGACCACTATGGATCATTGACGGCTGGTCGGTCAAGCGGCTGGGACGGCGTCCTGCGGGGTTTTCTTGATCTGGCTGATGCGGGATGTGGATAGGCCGGTGCGGTCGCGGATCTCGGCTGGCTGGACTCCGCTGGCGAGGAATCGGCGGATGAGGACGTCCCGGGCCTGCTCGGCGGGAGGGATGTGGTCGCGGCGGTCGGCGACGTCGGCGGCGGCGCGGTCGAGCATGGGCAGGTAGTACGGGTCGAGCGGTGTCCGGGTGCCGAGGGCGCTGTAGGGCGACAGCGCGCTGTACGCCGCTTCGCGCATGGCATCCATGGCGATGGGGTCGGCGTGCTGGGGGTGGCGGCCGGTGCGGGCTCCGAGGGTGATCCGGTTGGGCTGCATGCCGGTGGTGAAAGGGCGCTGGACGGCGACGGGGTGGGGGCCGTTCAGCGTGGTGGACAGTGTGCCGTTGGCGTAGAACATGCCGGGTCCGGTGGTGCTGGTGATGGCGAGGAGTATGCCGGTCGGGCGGCCGGGGACGGTGGCCAGAACGGTGGCGGTGGCGTGGATGGTCCAGCCGTCGTGGATGCCGTGCAGGTCGGCGTCGAGCTGGTCGCCGGGGGCGTACATCGGTGTGCCTCTCGGGTGTGTGCAGTGCGGTGGATGGCCGGATGCAGTGCGGTGGATGGTGGGTGTGCAGCGCGGTGTACGGCGGTGTCCACCGCGCTGCACGAAGGGGTGATCAGGCAGCAGACAGTCCGCGGATGAGGCTGGTTCCGGTCCAGGTGGTTCCGCAGCCGCTGCACCGGATGGTGAAGTCGTCCGGGCCGGTGGTCAGGGTGAGCTCGGCGCCGCAGGCGCACTCGCGGCCGAGGGCGGTTTCTCCGTCGGTGTACTCGCCGAGGGCGCGATCCAGCCGGGTCCGGCACGCCGAGGCGACGGCGGCGACGCGGTGGTGCTCGGCGTCGGTGAGGGCGCGGTGCGGGCCGGCCGGGCCGTCGAGGCGGTCGGCGAGCCACGCCGCGGCGGTGGCACCGGTCCGGGTCGCCATGTTGAAGCGCCAGCGGCGCGGGTCGGCGGCATCACGGGCGCCCATGAGGGCGATGGAGCGGGCCACCTCGTCCAGGGGGCTGGCCGAGCGGACGGTGAACGCCGGGCGCTGGACGGCGGACGCGATCTCGTCGGCCAGGGCGAGGAGTTCGTCCTCTATCTCGATCAGGGCGTCCAGGACGCTGACGCGGAGCGGGGCCGGACGCTGGCCGGGCGCGGTGGCGGTGCGGTCGGCACGCTCGGCGGCCTGCTCGTCGTGGAAGGCGTCGCGGCCCTCATCATCGAGGCGCGACAGGTAGGTACCGAGGCCGGCCGGAGGCCAGGTGGCGGCGGCCGGGGTGGTGAGCTGGTCGCGGAGGGCCGGCCACTGTGCGGCGATGTGGCGGAGGGTCTCGATGGTGCTGTTCACGTGCTTCTCCTGGTGCTGTTCGGGGCGTACGTTGTCCGTCACGGGTCGGCCGTCGGGCGCCCGGTCGTCTCCGGCCGGGCGCCTCCGTCAGCGCGTCGTCGATGGCGTGGCAGGGGGCCACGTAGTCGTCGGCGGCCTGAAGCGCCTCCACGGCGGCGGCGATGCGGGCCTGGGCTTGGCTGAGCTCTCCGCCGAGCCGCTCTACCTTGGTGCGGAGTCCGCCGGCGGTCCGCCGGACCTGCTGCAGTTCCTCGCGGAGGCCCTGCACGGCGAGGCGGAGTGCGGGTCCCTCGGCGCTGGTGAGGACGCCGCGGGCGGCACGGTCGATCAGGGTGTCCAACTGGCTGTCCGGGTCGGTCACGACCGCTCCTCGGCATCCTGGACGCCAGCGGCCGGTACCTGCCACGCGACCTGGAGGGCGATGTTCTCGGCGAGATCGCGGATGTCGAGGTCGTTCAGGTCGTCCAGTTCTCGGGTGTAGTGCTCGATGACCTGCTCGATGAGGTCGGTCAACTGGGCAACAGCCGGGGCGTTCGGGTCGTGGTGCATGGCGTGCTCCTTCGGGGTGGTGGCCGCCGCGCGGTGCGGCGGCCGGGGGCAGGCGTTCAGGCGAGCCACTCGTGCGCGCAGTCGCCGAGCAGGCACGGCTTCGCGTGGGTGGCCCAGCGGTCGGGGGTGACGAGCTGGTAGCGGACGCCGGCGCGTTCCTCGCGGGCCCGCTCCCGCTTGCTCGTGGTGAAGCGCTCGGCGGCGTGCTGGGGGCTGGTGACGGCGTTACCGACGAGCGAGCCGGTGACACAGTCGTTCGGCTCGATGCGGACCCACCGGCAGTCAGCGAGCGGGTGGACGGCCCCGTCAATCTCGACGAGGAGACGCATCGTCTGCGGGGTGGCGGTGGTGGCGGCCATGGTCAGTACCCCTGCTCTCGGTAGACGCGGTCGTGGGTCCGGTTGGTGCATGAGGCGCCGCAGGTGGGGCACTGGGGCATGGAGGCGCTGGCGTGGGCGGCGCGTTTCCGGGCGGACTGCCAGGCGGTGCGGAGGCGGGCGACCGCGGCGGCTTCGGAGCTGGAGGCCGGCCGGGCGTCGTACTGCGCGATGCCCCACTGGATCGCGTGGCAGGCCCACAGGAACTGCCGGGTGTAGTCGCTGAACGACCACTCCCAGATGTCGTGGAACTCGAACCCCTGGTACCTGAAGTCTTCGAGCAGGTCGCGCGCTTCGGCCTCCACGGTCAGGTCCTGGTCGAGGATCTCGGCACGCACGGCCTTGCCGATTCCGCGGGGCGCGTCGCTGTGGCGGATCGCGCCGGCGACGTGCTCGGTGACGAGCTGCCGGAACAGGTCCTCGGAGTACTCCTTGGCGCTGTTCCGGCCGGTGTCGAGCTTCTCGGCCCAGTAGTGCGCGTTGATCTGCTTGCCGCGGAAGAACTCGAACATGTCGGGCAGGCGGCTGAAGGTGTAGCTGTCGCCGAGGTCGCCGCGGATGGTGAGGCAGCCGGGCCAGGTGATCAGGTCGAACCAGTAGGCGAAGTTGGTGGGGTTCTTGAACCGCAGGTGCCGGTAGAGCCCGTTGGTGTGCAGGACGGTCATTTCGTGCTGGGCGGTGTCGCGGGCGAACCGGGTCTGTATGTCGGCGGTCACGAGGCCCTCCAGGGGCGTGTGTGGCGGGTGCGGCGGGTGTGGTGCGGCTCGGGCGTCATGCGGCGTTCTGCTGGACGATCCAGGCGTCGTACCGGCTGGGGTGGACGTCCGCCTTGATCCGGCCGCGGAGCCCGGTGCAGGGGCTCCCGGGGCGGCCCTTGCAGGTGGGGACCGGGCAGGGGACGGCCCACTCGGGCGGCCGTTGGGGGCGGAGGCCCGGCGGCATGGGGCGGCCCATCAGGCGGCCCTCTTGGCGGCGTCGAGGCGGGAGGGATGGACGTCAGCCATGCGGCGGCCGAGAACGGTGGTCCGGCAGGACTTGCCGGGTTCGGCGCCGCAGTGGGGGCAGCGGATGCTGCGCGGGCCGGGTCGGCGGACGGGTTCCTCGGTGGGGACTTCGCGGCCGACACTGGCGGCGGCGATGGCCAGCCTGGGCCGGTAGGTGAGCTGTTGCCCGGCGGCGGCCCGGGTGCGCTGGGTGCGCAGGGCGGCGAGGTAGGCGGGAACGTCGTCGGGGTCGGCGTCGGGGATCTCGGCGTACTGGCCAGCCCCGTGGAGGTCACGGTCCACATCGGCGCGGTGCTGGCGGATCGCGGTGACGATCTCGGCCGGGGATACGAACGGCTTGTTCGCGGCACAGGCGGCGATCGCGGCGCGGGTCTCGGCGGCACCGTACTGGCCGAGGACGTCGTACCAGGCTTCGGGGGTGTACTCGTCGAATCGCTGCTGGGGGAACATCGCCCGGACGTACCGGAACAGGACGACCCATTCGGTTTCGATCATGAGATTTCCTTGCGTTGTTCGTCGCGGGCCTGGGCGCGGGCCATGGCCCGGTCGAACCAGCTGTCGGTTTCCTGCTGCTGGCGGGTCTTGGGCTGCATGGGGATGACGTTGGGGTCTACGGGGGTGGGGATGGAGCGCCAACCGGGGTAGAAGAACCGGCTGCTGAATGGCCCGCGCTGGGCGGCCTGGGCGGCTTGGACGGCGAAGCGGACCATGAGCGGGATTCCGAGGCGCTGAACGTCGTTCTGGAGGAGTAGTTCCTCCTTGCCCTTGAACGTCCAGGGGACGTTGATGCTGTTGGCGCTGAGGGCGTCTTGAAGCTGGCGGAGCCATGCGGGCCGCTCGTCTGCTTCGGCGGCGGCCGGTACGGCGGGCAGGTTGGGCAGGGGGTCCGGGTGGTGGTGGTTCCCTGGTGGTTCTGTAGTTGGGTGGTTCTCCTGATGGTTCGGGGGGCACTGCGTGCGTGACATCACGCACTCTGAGTGCGTGACATCCCCCTCTGTCACGTCGCCTGAGTGCGTGACGTCCGGGCGCAGAGTGCGTGACACCGGGCCTGTCACGTCGTTCGACGACGTGACGGTCACGCGGTCTGAGTGCGTGACCGTCTTCGCCCGGGACTTCCGTTTCCGAGCCGCAGCCGCCTCCCGCAGACGCTCTTCCTCCACCTCCAACGCCTCCCAATCGGACATAGGTCGGACCTTCGCCAGCATCAGCCGGTATTGGGTGCAGCCGCTGACCGTGCCGTCGGCCACGATCAGGCCGCCGTCTTCGAGTCGACGCAGCGCGCGGCGGATGGTCCGCTCGTCGTAGCCGGTGCGGTATCGAAGGCGCCGGTTCGAGGGGCGAGCGCCGCCGCCGTCCTTGTGGGCATGCTCGGCGAGCGCCTGGAGGACGTGCCGGGCAGTCGTGTCCGGCCGGCCCTTCTCGGTCAGCAGCATGGGCGCGTCGTCCATGGCCCACTTCACTGCTTCGGTGCTCAACTGGCTGCCTTCCGGTTAGCGGTGCGGGGGTTGGTCACCCGGGGCGGAGGTTCGGGCCTCTCCGCCCCGGGCCGTACAGGAGGGTCAGGCGGCCGGATTGACCCAGCGATGGATCGTGCGCTCGTGGACGCCGAGACGGCGCGCGACGTCGGTCTGCGCGTGGCCGTACTGCCGGTGCAGGACACGGGCAGTCATCTGCTGCTCGGCCTGGAGCGCTTGGTGCACCCCGCTGGGGGCGTGCTGGTAGACAGCGATGTCGCGCAGGGTCTCCGGCGACCGGATCGGCGCGCTGGGCCGGCCGTGCTCGTCCCACGTGACGTATCCGAGTGCGTCCGTGATGGTGGTGTCCGGGTCGACCAGGGCGGCGAGGACGACGATCAGGGCATCCCGCTCCGTCTGGTCGAGGTCGGCGAGGGTCTGGGCGATGTCGTCCGGGCCCCCATCGCCGTGGGTGATGCAGGCGAGGCCGGCGGCGATCGGGAGCAGTCGCTCGGCAAGGTCGCTGCGCTCGGTCGGGGTCACTCGGCACCGTCCTGAACGAGCTCGCCCGGGATGTACTCGGGCTCGACGTCGATCACCGCAGTGTCCAGGTCAGTGCGGATCGATTCGTCGTGGGCGATCGCCTGCGAGAGCTCGACGGACACCGGCAGCAGCTTGAACAGCTCGCGTACACAGGTCTTCTTCGCCATGGCGTCGTAGTGATCCCGCCACGGTCCCGAGTTGCCGGACCTGGAGTGCTTGCGGTGCTGCTCGACGTCCTCGGGCGACATCACGACGAAGGCGGAGCCGCCGTTCACGGTCGTGGCGACGGCGTAGTAGGCCACAGGCCGGCCGCGGTTGGCGAGGACCGGCCGGTGTTCCAGCCGCGGTTCGAGTCCCTTTTCCCACTCGAAGTGGTCGTTCTCGTAGACGACCTCGGCGGCGAGACTCCGCGCGATCGGGGACTGCCAGAACAGTTTGGCCATGCCCTTGTATCCGAGGATGAACGTGCACTCCCGGCCGTACGGCACGAGGTAAGCCTCACCGGTTGCGCCGGGCTCGACTCCGAGCTGCGAGCAGGTCATCAGCGCGCCGAGGAACGACTCCGGGGTGCAGGCGGCCAGCTTCGGCGTCCGACGCAGGGTCGTTAGGGCGATGCGGGCCATCCGGTCGGCGTCCATGTGCTTGGGCAGGGCGCGGGCGATCTCGGGCCGCATGCGGTCGATCTGCTGGGCGAGGGTCGCCGGGGCCTGCTGCGCGGGCTGGCCGGTGGTCTGGGCGCGCTGGGCAACGGCAGCGCGGGCATCGGCGAGGGTCACAGGGTCTCCTGAGGGATGCGGAGGACTCGGTAGGTGGTGTCGGGGCCCCGGTAGGCGTCGAGGTCGACGGTCGGGTAGTCGCTGGCCAGTCGGCGCCAGTTGATCGAGCCGCGGCGGCTGTACTGCGGCCAGCTGTAGGCGAGTTCGCCTCGGACGTGGACCTCGGTGGCGTCGCCGGCGATCGCCCGGAGGCGGTTCTCGGCCTCGTCGATCGCGGCGGTTGGTGCGGCCAGCTCGGCAAGCGCTGCCGCGCGCTGCCGGAGCAGGGCCCCTACCTCTGCGGCGTCGGCGGTCACCTGATGGGTGGTCGGAGTCGGGTGCAGGCGGTTGATCAGGTCGGTGCAGGCCGCGCTGCCGGTGACGGGCGGCGGTGTGCCGTCCTGGACCTGTTGCCAGAACTCGGCGCCGATGGTGCGGAGTCCGTCGATTAGGTCGTCATCGCGCTCGACGCGGTGGACGATGGTCCGCTGGCCGCCGATCAGGCAGGCGATGTGGCCGTACCGCCAGCCGGTGACCATGAGGTAGTGCTGGACCTGCATCCACGGGCCGGTGGGGGGCTCGGTGAGCCACTCGTCCAGGGCGTACGAGCTGCGTGTTTTGAGCTCCAGGACGCCGTACTCGCCGTTCTCCTGCGTGACCCTGTCGACGTTCGCGAGGGCCCATGCCGGGTCGAGGGCCTGGATGGTGCCGCCGCCGTCGTACACGGGCAGGCCGGTGATGTCGCTGAATCGCTGGGCGACGACGGGTTCGAGGATGTGGCCCATCAGCGCGGCCTCGGACAGCACCGGGTCGTCGCGGCGCGGCACCGTGCTGCCGGTCTTGGTGTGCCAGACCTCCAGCGGCGACGTGTACTTGTCGAGTCCGCAGATCGCGGCCATGTCGGACCCACCGAGGCCACCGCGGCGCGCGGCGTGCCAGGCGGGATCGTCGGGGGTGGCGTCCGGCGGCAGGATGACCTGCGCGCCGGACGGATACAGGTAGCTCACGTGTCCTCGTCGGGGTTGGCCGGCGGCCGGGACGGTGCCCGGCCGCCGGGGTGCTGTCAGAACGGGGGTTCGGTGCTGTAGGTCGGCTCGGTCCAGCCGAACCAGCGGCGGGCGCCCCAGAGGGGCAGGCGGATCGTCAGGACCGGGTCTCGGAAAGGCATCCAGCAGTGGCACGGCCACGGTTCGTACGGGCCGTCCTCGTCGCCGCCGGTCTCGATCTCGCCGGTGCCGTCGCAGTCGGGGCAGCCGGGCCGCGGGGTGTCCTCCAGGCGGAGATGCGGCATGGGCCAGGCCCGGAAGCGGAAGCGGAGGCGGGCCCGAGGCGGCAGCGGAACGAGGAACCACCCGGCACCGTCCGGCCGCTGGAGTTCCAGGGCGGGCCGGGGGTCGTCGATGCGGACGATCCGCAGGGGCGCCTTCATCGGTGGCCCCGCTTCCGGGAATTGCGGCGGCGGACGGCAGCGACGATCTCGCCGCGGGCGACGTACAGGCCGAGCCCGGCCCAGATCGCGATGATCAGCAGGGACCAGATCACTGCGCGCCCTCCGTCCGGCCGTCGGCGCGGAGCTCGGCGATCTGCGCCGCGTAGGCGAGGCGGACGTCCTCGGACCAGTCGCCCGGGTCACCGTGCGCGTCGATCCACTCGCCGAGGGCGGCCTGCGCGGCATTGGTGTGCCGCTCGCGCACCGGCAGCGGCACCGCCGTGGGGGCGTCTACCAGCGTCCACAGTTCGAGGGGGATTCCGGCGAGCTCGGCGCGGACCAACCATCGGACGGACTGCTCGCCGTGGGGCTCGCTGGTGAGTTCGCCGCCGACGACCGCGTGCCACCGGGTCACGGCCTCAACGTCCCGGAGGACGAACGCCTCGATCTTGACCTTCTCCGGCGTCTGCGGACGGCAGGTGATGGTGATCTGGTTCGGTGCCGGGTTGAGCATCGGCAGGAGGATCTCGGCGACGTTCAGTGCCGCGCGGTACTTCTGGTGCTGGGTGGTCATGCGGTCACCAACTGTCGGTCGGCGGGGCGGGAGGTGGTGGCGGCGGGCGGGATGGCCGCGGTGAGCCGGACGCTGACCTCGCCGACGATGCCGTTGACGACCCAGACGGTCAGCGGGCCCTCGGGGCCGGCGGCCGAGTAGGAACCGACGCGGTGCGCGCCGAGGGCGCGGCGCCAGCGGTCGAGGACGCGCAGGGCGGTGTCGTCGGCGCTGCGGAAGTGACCCGAGACCAGTCCGCCGTGGATGGTCCAGGTGGGGGCGATCGGCGGGGCGCCGGCCTCGATGGCGGCGTCGGCCAGCTCGGCGATCACCATCAGGGCGTCGGCTTGGAGCTGGAGTTCGGTAGGCTGCATTTGCGGCCTGCCTCCTTCTCGTGAGGTGTTGATCGGTGGGCTGCTGGGCCGTTCCGGGTTGCCCCCCGGGCGGCCCGCCCAGGTCTGTGGGTGGATCAGGCGGCGCGACGGCGGCCGCGGGCGGCCGGGTCAACGTCGCTGGCCTGCTGAATGGCCCAGATGTGGTCCAGACGGAACCGGACCTTTCGGCCAACCGTCGTGTGCGGGATGCGCTTGCCGTACGCGGCGTCCTTCAAGGTGCGGACGGTGTAGGGCAGCAGCTGCATCGCGATGACCTCTTCCGGCGTGTAGAGCCGGAGCCGTTCGGCGGCGGTGAGCCACTCTGGCAGTGCGAGCGCGACCTTCTTGGTCACGGCTGTTCCTCTCGGTTGATGGCGGCGACAGGCACCGTCAGGGCTGCAGCGATTCGCCGCAGCGTGTCCTCGCTTGCTCCGGATTCGCCCCGCTCAACTCTTGAGAGGAAACCGGCGTCTCGACTGGTACGGGCAGCCACTTCGCGAAGGCTCAGTTTCTGAGCCTTTCGAATGGCCCTGATGGCGGTGCCGTTCGGTGTCACACCAGAAGGACACCACAGTGAGCCTCAGTTTTCAAGGGTTCTGCCTACGGTCTGGCCACAGTTTCAGAGCGTAAGAGTTGAGGCTTGCAGTGGTGGGGCGCTCACGATGCAACAGTCCGACGCACATGCTGAGCCTCAAGTGCAGCTCAAAAGGCTGGATCCGGCCGTCAAAGTTGCATGATCATGCGGCATCATGGGACCCATGGAGCGAGACTGGGCCCGGCTGGGTCACATGGTGAAGGCCGAACGCCTCACCAGGGACATGACACAGATTGGCCTTGCAGAGGCCGTCGGCGTCAGCCTGTCGACCATTCAGACCTTGGAGCGCGGCGCGCGCACCCAGCCCAAGGTTCTGCCGGTGCACCGTGCCGTAGCTCGGGCGATTGGGTGGACTGAGGCGAGTGTCGAGGCGGTGCTGGCGGGGGGTGACCCCACGCCCACAGAACCGGCCACCGAGCCGGTGGCATTGGCAGCGCCGGCCGATGAGAATCCTGGCCAGGTTGACGAGCTGCTCGATGACCTGACCGAGCGCGTTCGTCAGACCCTGCTCGGCGGGAAGGTGGCTGACGCCGCAGCAATCGATCTCGGCTCAGACGACCCGGATGCGGGCGTGGTGCTGATCTGGAAGCGCGGCGACCAGCCCAACCTCACGCCCGAGCAGCTGCTTGACGTCCGGAGGAAGTGGGCCCGGCTCCAGCGGGCCGCGCACGAGATCTTCGCCGAGGACGAACCAGGCCAATAAGTCGACAATCATGTGAAACACCTGCAAATCCCACGCGCAAATGCCACAGGTGTGCGATTATTCCGGGTACCTGAGAGGGGGGTCACCCAACCAGGTAAGGGGGAGGACCGCCCCATGCGGATCCAGCGCGTATCGGACATCCCCCACGGCGGTCTCGCCGCCGTCATCAGGAAGCCCGGCACGCCGGTGCTGGTCCTGCTGAACGCCGACCTCGTGACCGAGGATCAGGCGGAACAGCTCAGCCAGCGGCTCCGCTCGGACCCGGACTTCCTGGCGGCGCTCGGCGGAGCCGACGTGTAGCACCACCCTGTGGCACGGCGGGGACTGCGGGACGGCAGGCCCCGCCTGCCGTAAACAGGGAGGGGATCCTATGGCGCATGCCGAGAAGGTCTACAAGGTTCGGAACGGCAAGAAGACCACCCAGTACACCTGGCGGGCCCGCTACATGAAGCCTGACGGAAAGCTGGGCAGCGAGCCAGGTTTCGCAACGAAGAAGACGGCCGAGGACTGGGGCAATGAGCAGGAAGCCCTCATCCGGGCTGGCCGGTGGATCGATCCGGATCTGCCTCGCACGCACTTCGGTGTCTGGGCGCGGGAGTGGATGGCGGCGAAGGCGCCGCGCGGTCGCACGAACACCACCCGGTGGGACCGCCTCGACACGCACATCCTGCCGAAGTGGAAGCACACGCCGCTCAACCAGATCACCTGGTTCGACGCCGAGAACTGGGCTAACAAGGTAGGCGAGACGCACGACGACGTGACGGCGACGCAGTGCCTCACGATCATGTCTCAGATCATGACTGGCGCGGTCGATGCGGGGAAGATCACCGTCAATCCCTTGTTCGGGCGCCGACGTAGCCGGACCGCCGCCATCAAGGCGAAGACCCAAGCGAAGCTGAAGGCCAAGGAGAGTGCGCCCGCGTCGCCCGAGCGCGTCCTCCAGCTGGCGCGCCGTGTTGGGCCGATCGACGGCATGCACATCCTCACGACCGCATTCCTCGGGCCACGGTGGGGTGAGGGGCTCGCGCTGACCCGGGAGAGTCGGGGGGAGCGTAAAGAGCCTTACGGGAACGGCTTCTTCACCTGCCCGACCCTGCAGATCAGGCAGGAAGTTGCCGAGTATCAGACGCGCGACCCGGAGACCGGCAAGAAGGGGCCGATGTTTTTCGACCTGGAGCCGGTCAAGACGGACGGCTCCTTGCGAGACATCGACGTCCCGCCCTTCCTGGACGCGCTGCTCGATGAGCACGAAAGCCGCGTGAAGGGCAAGTACCTGTTCTGCACGCGCTCCGGTACCTGGTGGCGGAACTCCAACTTCGGCCGGCAGGTCATGCGACCGGCGGCAGATGGCCGCAAGGCGCTGCCGGTGTCCAAGGGCCATAAGGCACGGGAGGCATGGGAACCGATCCTCCCGAACCTTACGATGGATCTGCTGCGGCACCTCCACGACACCTTCCAGGCGCAGATCGGCGTGAAGGCGGTGTTGGCTTACGAGCAGGCCGGCCACCGAATGAGCGGCATCAAGGCGGTGTACCAGCACCCGACGCCGGAGATGCGGAAGGAGCGGCTCGACGGCCTCCAGGCCATCTACGAGCAGGCGATGGCCAACCTGGGGTGGGATCAGATCTGGGGGAGTTGATCTCCTAAATTTCCCCTAAATGATCTTCAGAAGTGACATCATTGCAGGTGAGGTAGCGTCAAAACGATGTTCTTACAAAGCAGATGTCGGCGGTTCGAAACCGTCTGCGCCCAC
>NZ_JBSFJU010000070.1:0-41165 GCF_053598215.1 Kitasatospora sp. NPDC001175
GGGTTAACGGTGCCGGTGCCCGGTCCCAAATGCCGGACGCCGCGCGGATCACACGCCGCGGACGTGACGCCCATCGAAAACGCCAAGACTGGCGGGAGCGGGGACCGACCCGGCATGGTGCGGGTTCACGCCGCCGGCCCTGTCAGGGGGTTACCGTTCCGATCTGGCTCGCGGAGTTCTCGGTGAACCAGAGATTGCCGTCGGATCCGGTGGTGATCTCCAACGGGCTCGCGCCGGAGGTCGGGATCGCCACCTCGGAGATCGTCCCCGACGTCGTGATCTGGCCGATGTCGTTGCTGGCGTTCTCGGTGAACCACAGGTTGCCGTTCGGTCCGGTGGTGATGCCCCACGGGAACGGGAAGACGGCGTCCGTGAGGTTGTAGGCGGTGAACGAACCCGCCGTGGTGACCTGTCCGATCTGCGTTGCTCCGGCGTCGGTGAACCACAGGTTGCCGTCGGGCCCGGCGGTGATGCCGACGGGCAGCGAGTTCAGCGAGGGGACCGCGAACTCGGTGATCGTGCCGCCGGTGGTGATCTGGCCGATGCTTCCGGTCAGTAGTTCGGTGAACCACAGGTTGCCGTCCGGCCCTGCGGTGATGCTCAGCGGGTAGGCGCCGGAGGTCGGGAGCGCGAACTCGGTGACCGTGCCGCCGGTGGTGATCTGGCCGATGTTGTTGCCACCCGCCTCCGCGAACCAGAGGTTGCCGTCCGATCCGACGGTGATGCCCCACGGGTAGGCGCCGGAGGTCGGGAGCGCGTACTCGGTGAACGTGCCACCGGTGGTGATCCGGCCGATCTTGTCGACGTTCGACTCGGTGAACCACAGGGCGCCGTCCGGCCCGGTGACGATCTCAGCCGGCCCGGCGTTGGTGGTGGGCACCGAGTACTCGGTGAAGGTGCCGGTCGTGGTGACGCGCCCGATCGCGTTGGCGGCGTTCTCGGTGAACCACAGGGCGCTGTCCGGCCCCGGGGTGATGCCGACCGGGGCCGAGTTGGCGGTGGGTGTCGCCAGTTCGCTGATGGTGGGGGTCTGGCGGGGCTGTGGCGCCCTCGCTCGGAGGTGTTTCCCCCCGGCGAGGCATCCGACGAGCCCCGTCGGCCCCCGGTGCCGGAGGCAGGACTTCACCCACGGGCGCAGGGATCCGGGACGGTGCGGGCAGGCGCCGAAGGCGACGGTGCCGGTCGCGCCGACAGCGGCCGTCAGGGCCAAGACGACGAGCGCACGGTAGAGCCGCCTGAGACGGCCAGGACGGTGGGACATGAGACACCTTTCGGAAGGACACCCCGGGAGCCGGACCACCGGTATGGCACGCATCACCGGTGTCGGGCTTATAGGTGGGAGAGATGGCGCAGCCGCCCGATACCGCGACACGCGACTCATGCCGATAGCGCCTTCGCGATCGCGCTGCACACCTACAATCCCCACTGAGTTGACGTCAGAAACGCCAATTGGAGCGGAATGTTGGACTTGCTTCCTCGGGATCCAGCATCACGTCTTTCCTATGATTGTATTCTGTAAATCCTCTGGACATCTGATCATGCGCTCGATTCCCGCTTCAATCCCTGGGGCTCCGTTTTCGCGCTCCATCGCGGGGAGAGTGGCGTTAATCGCCATATACGAATATGAGCCCACATCGGACTGGCACCGAATCGTGCCGTTCCATGCTTTGACGACGTAGGAGAGCCCATGCGTATCCGATATTCCCTGGTCGCCGGAGCCGCGACCGTTGTCGCCGTCGCCGGAGTGGCCAGCGCCGCGCCCGGTGACACGACGGTCACGTTCTCTGTCTCGGGTGGCTCGTTGGCGATCTCCGTCCCGGGCTCGGCAAGCCTGGGAGGTGGGGCGCCCGGAAACAGCATCAGCGGACAGCTGGGCAATGTCACTGTCACCGACGCCCGAGCTCTGCTCACGGCCGCCTGGACCGCGTCCGTGACCTCCACCAGCTTCAAGACCGGCGGTGGCACGACCGCGGAGACGGTCCCGACCAGCGCGGTCTCCTACTGGTCGGGAACCGCGAGCGCCACGACCGGCCTGGGTACCTTCACGCCCGGCCAGGCCACGGCGGGCCAAGCCCAGACCCTCGACACCAGCCGCGTCGCCTACAGCCTCAGCGGGGGCACCGGCGACAACTCCGCGACCTGGAACCCCACGCTCGTCATCGCTATCCCCGCCAGCGCGGTGAACGGCACCTACACCGGGACGGTGACACATTCGATCGCATAGCCGGGCCCGCCGGTTGTGCACGGCAGCGGCGGTGCTCGCATTGGCCTACGGCGCAAGCACCGCCCCGGTCGGCGCTCAGGGCGAGACGCCGCCCTCCGAGGGCAGCATCGGCCTCAAGCTCCTCGACGCGCCCCGGGACCGTGAACCCGACCCGCGCGCACACATGTACATCGTGGACCACCTCGCGCCCGGCGACGTCATCCACCGCCGGCTGCAGGTGACGAACACCTCCGACGTCGACCAGCGCGTCGACCTCTACGCGGGCTCCGCCGTGGTCAACGGCGGTACCTTCACCATGGATGCGGACCGCACCCCGAACGAGCTCACGACTTGGGTTTCGGTGGACGACTGCATCTCGGACTCGGATGTGTCCAGCAGGGCGACGGACTGCGGCACACCCCGGACGGAAGGGGCCACCCGGTCGTCCACGCCGCCGTCCGCCGCCGTCCGCGACGTCCCGGCGCACGGCACGGCCGTGGTCCGGGTCAGCGTCCGGGTGCCACCGAAGGCGTCCGCCGGCGAACGGTACGCAGTCCTCTGGGCGCAGATCGCGGGCGCTGCCGGCCCGGCTGCGAACATCCGCTTGGTCAACCGCGTGGGAGTCCGGATCTACCTCGATGTCGGTCCCGGTGGTGACCCGCCGTCCGACTTCCAGATCGAGGAGCTGACTCCCGCGCGTGCTTCCGACGGCACCCCGAGGGTGGTGGCCAAGGTCCACAACACCGGCAAGCGTGCCCTCGACCTGACCGGAACCATGTCGATGACCGACGGGCCGGGATCTCTCAGCGCAGGTCCCTTCACGGCGAACCTCGGCACCACGCTCGGCGTCGGCGAGGCCGAGCCTGTCACCGTCCCCCTGGACGGGCGGCTTCCCAACGGCCCCTGGAAGGTCCGCCTCACACTGGCCAGCGGTCTCATCCAGCACACCGTCACGGCCACCATGACCTTCCCCGGCGGCCCCCAAGCCGCCGCGCCGGTCAAACCGACCGTGGCGGACTCCGCTTCGATGGTGCCGGGCCTCACCGTGGGCGTGTCAGCCGTCGTCCTCCTGGTCGTCAGTGGCTACGGGATGGTTCGCCGCAGGCGGGTGAGCTGAAACCCACCCGCATCCGGATGCGTTCACCGGCAGGGGACCGCGACCTCAGGCGACGGAGTGGGTCACGGTGCCCGTGTAGGCGCCGTGAACCGCGGGGGCGGGGATCGTGATCACCACGGTGGGGCTCCAGCTCGTGGAGTTGTTCCCGTTGCCGCTGGCGGTGAAGGCGGTTCTCGGGCTGCTGAGCGCCTGTGCGGCCGAGGCGCTGCTCTGACCCGGTGTGGCCGTCACAATTCCGTTCGTGTTCGTCGCGGGTCCGGACCAGTAGGAGGCGTTCGAGGTGGTGATCGTCTCGGCGGGCGTGGCGCCGCCGGTGGTGAAGTTGGTGGCGGACACCGTCGCCGTCCAGGTGCTGGTAGCCAGTCCTCGCTGGTCCGAGACGGTCACCGTGCCGAGGGCCGCGCTGAGGGTGCCGCCGGGCGCCGCGGTGCCCAGGCCCGCGGTGGCCGGCACGCTGATCGACAGCGTTCCCGTGGTCGGGATGACGGTGATCTGGGAGCTGTTGCTGTCATTGGTCTCGACGCTGTCCACGACCGCGCGGGTGAAGCTGGCCTTGCCCCCGGATGCGGCCGTCAGTTTCCCCGAGGCGGTGTAGATCGTGCCGCCGCCGGTGATCGAGGTGCCGTTTCCCGTGACCGCGACCCCCGCGGTGTTGTTGCGGTCGGCGATGACCGAGAAACCGGCGAAGGCCCCCGTGGTCGGTGCGCTGAGAGTGGTCTTGCCACCACTCTGGTCGGTGAAGGCCGCACCACTGGTGCCCGCCGCGCACGCCGTCGGATAGGAAGGACAGGCGAGGTAGATCGTCACCCCGGTGCCGTTCACCTTCCCACCGGAAATCGTCATGCCGGTGGTGCCGGTGATGACGTACGTGCCGGGATTGAGTGTGAGCGTGCCGGTCACGGACGAAATGCTGGAGTACACCCCCGGATTGATCGTCTGGTTCCCCGTGACGTGGTTGACCGAGGGATACGGCGGGGTCGGCGTCGAAGGACAAGCCGACGCGGCCGGGCACTGGGCCAAGGAGGCGTAGGGGTCGGTGCCGGCGGGCTGGTTGGTCGGGGCCGGGCTGTACGCGCCGCCGCTCGACGTGGCGAAGCCGGCCGGTGCCGCCGGGCCGCCGATGGTACCCCCGTTCGCGATGACCGAGGTGCTCCCACTTACGAGCGCGGCCTGACTGTTCGTCGAGTTGACCAGGATGCTGCCGGTGACCTGGACGCTGCCGGGGTGGACGTAGAGGGCGTCCGCAGCACTCGGGTTGAGGACGCACAGGCTCGCCGTACACGCGGTCGCGGCCCGGGCGGCGTCGGACGGACCGGTCACGACCCAGGCCAACGCGAACGCGAGGGCAACGACCGCAGCACAGACCGCGCGTGGCAGGCGGAGCCGTCCGCGGGTGAAGATGTGTCCGCTCGCGACCGGACGGCCGGGACCCAACACCCGGGGCGCGTCAGAACGGCATGCCGGAGCATCGACCGGCCCAAGGCTTCCCCCCACACATCGCTCAGCACCCGTCCGGGCGGTGCCTGAGAATCCAACGGCGAGTCTCGCCATCACGTCCGCCATCGTCAGCATGGATCAGAACGTATCAAATACCCCATATTGGATACGTGTTCCTGCGCCCGGTAACGCCCGTCAAGCGTGTCGGGCTCATGGCGACTCGACATCGGTCCGCGCCGCGACCGCGAGGCAGACCGCCTCGTCAAACGCCTGAAACTCAAGTACGCCGACCCGCCCAAGGGCTGGAAACGTCAACCGACCAGACGCATCCCACCCAAGATCGTCAAGCTCCTCCCCAAATTGATTTAGAAGCTCAAGCAACGGCATTGGTCGCCCCCACAGGACGGCAGCCGGGCCTGGTCTCCGCGACGGCGACCGGCGACCAGCGACCGACCGGACGACAAAGGAGACGTCAATGGCAGAGTTCGCACCCGTACCCGATTTCGCCCTGGGCCCGGAGATCCCCGAATCCGGCTATCACGTCACGGAGTTGGGCGGCGGCGCCTACGGAATCACCAGCGGGATGGTCAACACCGTATTCCTGGTGACCAAGAAGGGCGTCGTCGTGGTGGATGCCCCTCCGGACCTGGGTGAAGCGCTGCTGGCGGGCATCGGGGAGGTGGCCCCGAAGCCGATCACCCACCTCATCTACAGCCACGCGCACGCCGACCACATCGGCTCCGCCCACCTGCTGGCGCGCGACGACCTGAAGATCATCTCGCATGAGCTCACCGCCCGGTTCATCAAGGAGGCGCACGACGACGATCGTCCACTGCCCAACGAAACCTTCACGGGGACGAGAAGCGAACTGAGCATCGACGGCGAGCGGTTCGTCCTCGAGTACACGGGCGACTGGCATCAGCCGGGCAATCTCTTCATCCACCTCCCGGAACAGAAGGTCCTGACGGCGATCGACAGCTTCACGGTCAAGAACGCGCCGTTCTTCCGGCTGCTCTTCTCCGCCCGTGTGCCCGCGTACTTCGCCGCCATGGACCAGATGCTGGAATACGACTTCGAGACCGTCGTATCCGGTCACATGGCCCTGTTCGGCACTCCCGAGGACGTGCAGACGAACCGCGAGTACATCCGAGACCTGCGAACCGCCGCCACCGAGGCACTGTGCGCGGTGGACCTGCGGGAGGCCGCCGCCGCTGCCGGCGTACCGGACAACAACAAGCAGGCGCGACTCAAAGTCTGGATGGACACTCCCCCGGCCCTGGCAGAACTGACGGATCACCACTGACGGATCGCCAGACCGCAGGTCGGGCCGATAGCTGAACGCCTGTTTCTCAAACCTCTCCGTCGAAGTGAGCTCTGGGTGAAGCGCGGCGGGGCGCCGACCGCTGTGGTCGGCGCCCCGCCGACCAGGGAGAAAGCTGATCGTCCATGGTTGGGCAGTTGGGCAGTCGGACACCGGTGCCGATGCCATCACGAAGTCGATCGTCCGGCCTGCTGGTTCACGGACGAGCGCGGTGACGGTTCGCATCAACTCGACCGGCTCGTTGCCGGAGGGCTGGATCTGTCGTCCAGCGCCAGTCAGGCCGTGGGCGCGAACCGGCTACCACGCCATCAGCGCCACACGCGCACATACGCTGCCGAGAACGCGATCGGCTCCCGGTCACGCGGGGCGGCATGGTACTCGCCGGCGTCGACCGACAGGTTGAGGATCAAGTAGGCGGACCAGTCGTCGCCCACGCCGGTGTGGTCGGAGAACACCTTGGCCCCGTTGACGTACCAGTCGTTGCAGGTGGCACCGTAGTGCACTCCGATCGTCACCCACCTGCCAGGGGCGATCGCATGTGCGTTGGTGTAGTAGTAGCCGGCCGGACGAACGTGGTTGGTCAGCTCCAGCAGACTGGCGTGGTCCGGGTGATATTCGAAGGTGTCGACCTCGCCGTTGCCGTCCTTCCAGGTCCACAGCGCGGGCCACGCTCCCTGCTGCGTGGGGAGCTTCACGCGGGTCTCCATGTAGTCGCCGGTCCTCGCCTGGAAGCCCTGCGCGGTTCCCTCGGTGGTGAGCATGCCCGTGTCCCAGGCGCGCCGTCCGTTTTCCAGGTCACGCTGGCTGCGGCGGGCGGTGAACGTCGCGGTGCCACCGGACACGGTCACGGCCGAGGAGGCAAGCCAATCAAGCTTGGCGTCATCCGGATTGTGACTGCCATACCGGTAGGCACTCGTCCGCCTGCCCTGCCAGCGATCTCCCCATGCAATGGCCGAGCCGAAATCCTCGTTGAACACGAGGTTTTTCCCGGCGGCCGGGGAATGGCCAACCTCTTGCGTTGGCGGTGTAATCGTCAGCATTCGGGCGCCGAGCTCATGATAGCCCGTCCGGTCTTGGTAGTACCCGAACTCGATATAGCTTCCCGCTTCGAATGCGCGCTTTCCAGTGGTGACCGTCAGCCCGGATGGGCAGATGCGCACCTGGTGCGCCGCCCCCGGGAAGTCCAAGTTGGTCCCCCGCTCGTCGCGGACTGCGACGCCGAGCGACATGACCGTCGAACACCGCCTGGCGCGCACGGTCAGAGTCGCAGCTGCCGGCACTGATGCGGAGGCCCTCGACGGCGCAAGCGAGACCTGGATGGCATCTGGCCCCACTGCCACTGCAGGCAGCGGAGAAAACAGGAGGAACAACACGGAGGAAACTGCCGCCGATAAGAGTCGCACCACAGCGCGCACAGGCACTCCACGGGTTACTTGAGGGCCCTCAGGCAGGCCATTGCGCGCCTGAGGCAGCGGAATGAAACATCAGCCTCGCGGGGCCTGAATATTCCCCGCCATTCCGACAGTACGGAGCCTTCCACCTCTTCGCCACCCGAATGAAAAGGCTACAAATTGCTAAGGCTCTCACCGAGAACGACGTGGTCCTGGTCGACACCACGGCGGACACCGGCCGCCATGGACCCGGCGGAGCCGCAACCGTGGTGCGCCGGCATTCACCGCGATCAGCCCCCCGCCGTATCGTCCCCTTCTCCGCCGCCTCCCTGGGACTGCTACTGCTGGCTGTCTCCCACCCCCTGCTAGCCACGATGCGATGGTGAATCGCCGAGGATCCACCTCCGGGTGGACCGAGTCAAGCCCTCCGCGCAACGGCCCGGTCACCTCGATCGACTGGCGGTGGCGAGTCAGCGAGGCCCAGCGCGACCGCCCCTCGCACGATCCTGCAGGCACACTCTCAACGCGGAGCGCCCGGCTTGAGGACGACGGAGCCGTAGTGGTTGGCGAAGAAGTACGAGTAGGACAGCCCTTCGTCGATGTCGCCGAACTGGTTGCTCGTCATGGACATCAGCGCCGTCGTGCTGGTGCCGTTGCCGGCGTAGGCGGTGAACAGCTGGTTGGGCGCCAGCCCCGTCGCCCTGATGTCGACTTCGTCGATGCCGGGTAGCGCCCGGATCAGTGCCGTTCCCTTGGCAGAGGTGCCGGGGACCTGCAGGGGCAGGTTCTGCGTACGCATGCCCAGGCCCTGCCGGCCCAGGTTCTGCGTCGTGGTGGCCGGAGCGTTGCGTGCCACGTACACCAGGGCCATCGGCGACTGGCCGATGGGCATGGTCGTGGTGACGGACATGGTTCTGGTGTCGATGACGTCGACCGCGTCGGAGTTCTGCAGGGCGACGTAGACCCTGGTGTTGTCGGGGCTCGGCCAGATGCCATGGGGTCCGTGGCCGTTGTTGTGGATGGTCTTCACCAGTGTCGGCGGCGTCCCGTCGTGCGACCGGCGGTAGACCAGGGTCTCGTTCAGCCCGCCCACGGTCTGGAGCGCGTAGTCGGCCCCGCCGACCGTGACGAAGTTGGGGTGGTTGGTGCGCGGCCCGGTGCGCAGCACGGCCTCCACCCGGTAGGTGCCGGCGTTGAGTACGGCGGTGGTCCGGCCGTTGGTGGGCATGCCCAGCCAGATCTCCCTGCCATCGGGGGAGATCGCCTCGTCGGAGGAGCCCCCGGCCTCCGCGGGGATCGGTACGCGCCTGACGATCCGGTGGGAGGCCACGTCGATCACGTCGAGCACTTGGACGCGCAGGTGGTTGACGTAGGCGAGTCTGCCGTCCGGGCTGAAGACCACCTTCGACGGCGCGTCCTCGGTGTGGATCCGGTCGACTTCCTTGCCGGCCTGCCAGTCGACCACCGAGATGTAGTCCTGGCCGCGCACGGCCACCCACAGCCGGGTGCCGTCGGGCGAGAAGAATCCCTCGTGCGGCGCGCGACCCAGGTAGACGGTGCGC
This sequence comes from Kitasatospora sp. NPDC001175, assembly GCF_053598215.1. Taxonomy (NCBI): domain Bacteria; kingdom Bacillati; phylum Actinomycetota; class Actinomycetes; order Kitasatosporales; family Streptomycetaceae; genus Kitasatospora; species Kitasatospora sp. NPDC001175. Next base: position 9,032 of record NZ_JBSFJU010000070.1, read on the forward strand.
ACTACCTGGTTGGTGGCGGTGTCGATGACGTGCACGGCGTTGGTGGTGACGTCGATGACGTCGAGCCACTTGCCGTCCCGGGAGAAGCCCAGGCCGTGCACGTCGATCTCGCCGTCGTACATCGCTCCCAGCACGTCCGCGCTGGGGTCCATCCGCGGCTTGCCGAAGGCGATGGTGCCCAGCACCGTGTTCGTCGCGGGATTGATGACGCTGACCGTGTTGGAGCTCTGATCGGCGGTGTACACCCGGTCGTTGCCCGAGATCGGCTGTGCTCCGGGCAGTGCCGGGGCCTGGAGCAACGTGCCTCGCGCCGGCTCGGCGGAGGGAACCGCCTTCTGCGTCGGCGAGGAGCCGGGGACCGTACCGACGTGGGGGCCCGACCCCTGTACCAGCCCCGCTTCCGCCTCTTGCGTCGAGGTTGGCGAGCTGCCGATGGTCGACGTCAGGACACTCGCGGCCACGAATATCAGGACCAAGCTGTGTCTCGCACGCAATGTGCCCTCCTGAACCGGGGTGGAAGATCGCTGGGCCCGCGGACGACGGCGCGGCTCCTCGGACAACCCGCCAACCGTGGCCGTCTTGCGGGCCCGGGCGGAATCCCCAACCTGTCATCGCGCCGGTCCTGCGTCACCATCGACCGGTCTCGGACTGGTGGACAGCCGACGACAGAGCCCGCAAGGAGTCTGGTCGTCCCGACGGGTGGTCGCCGTCCAGGGCGTCTGTCCGAGTGAAATCCGGACCGGTGTCAGGCCGCCCCGGGCTCCTCGGACGGGTAGACGGCCGCCGCGACCGAATGGCACGCCCGGGATGCGGGTGAGCGCTGACCGTGGTCGCATGCCACTGTCGGTGGAACCCGTGCTCCGGACGAGTCCCCGGCACTCCGGACATCCGGAATGCGGCCGGTCACCGTCCGAGTACCGACGAGGGCGACCCCCACCGGTCATCACAGCCAGGTCGGTCAGGCGGGGTATCCGCCCAGGCCGCAGACGCACACCACCGTGCTCGATCCGAGAGGGAGAAATGGGTGACGGGAGAGGCTCAGCCCCGGCGGACTGGTGGCATGGCGGAGGGTGCCCGGCGGGTCTCCTCGCGCGACGGTCGATGCTTCAGGGCGCGGCCGCCGGCCTGGTCGGGGTGGCCGGCGGGAGCCTGCTGGGCGACCGGGAAGCCCTCGCCCGGGGAGAAGACGGCGACCGGACGACCGGGACCCTGATTCCGTTTCACGGCTACCACCAGGCAGGCATCGCCACCCCGCCCCAGACCGTTGGAGCGTTCGCGTCCTTCGACGTGACAGCCGCGAACCGTGCAGAACTCATCGAGCTCTTCCGCGCGTTGACCTCCCGGGCCCGATTGCTGACCTCGGGGCGCACGGATCCGAATGCGTCCGCGGACGCTCCGCCCGCGGACAACGGGATCCTGGGTCCCGGAGTCGTGCGGGACGATCTCACCATCACCGTTGCCGTCGGCGCGAGCCTGTTCGACACGCGCTACGGACTGCACGCACGCAAGCCCGTCCAGCTCAAGACGATGGTGCCGTTCCTCCACGACGACCTGGACCCCGAACTGTGCCACGGCGACCTGTTGCTACAGGTGTGTTCCGGTCACCGTGACAGCACCGTGCACACGATGCTCGACATCCTGAGCCACACCAAGGGCGTGCTGAAGCAGCGGTGGAGCTTCCACTGCCAGCGCAATCCGCCTCGCCCGACCGGGATTCCGCGTGACTGGTTCGGGTTCAAGGACGGCATCACCAACCCCGACACCACCAGTACATCCCAGATGGACAAGGTGGTCTGGGTGCAGCCCAACACCGACGAGCCAGCCTGGACGGCGGGCGGGACGTACCAGGTACTGCGCACCGTCCACTTCTTCCTAGAGGCATGGCAGAAGGTGCCGGTCGCCCAACAGGAACGGATCTTCGGCCGTCGGAAGATCAGCGGCGCTCCGCTGTACGCCCTCTCGGACGACGCGCCGGACACGTTCGATCCCATCTACACCAACGACCCGCAGGGACTGATCACCCCGCTGAACTGCCATGTCCGGCTCGCCAACCCGCAGACTCCTCAGACCGCGTCGACCAGCTCCATCCTGCGTCGCAGCTACGACTACGAGCGCAGTCCCAGCGTGGAGGGCCGTCCGGACCTCGGGCACCTGTTCTGCTGCTTCCAGCGCGAACTCAACACCTATATCGCCATGCAGACCCGGCTGGAAGCCGAGGCGCTCGTGCCGTACATCAGTCCGCGCGGCGGAGGTTACTTCTTCGCTCTTCCGGGAGTGCGCGACAACCAGGACTACTTCGCCCGTGGGCTGTTGACCTGACCGCTGCTTCCGGACCGGCTGTGCGGGAGACGGTCCGGGTCGCAAACCGAAGTTCCACGAAGTGCCCAGGAGGCGAGATGCGTTTCCGAATCCACACCGGCCGCGGCTTGGGCGGGATAGCGGTCCGGCCGGAGCCGGCGGCCGCCATCGGGCTCCTGCTGGCCGGTGGCCTCCTCGCCGCGCGCCTCATCCCGGCGTCGTCCCCGTCGCCCTCCGCCGCTCCACTCGCGGGTGTCACAGGCCACGTGTACGTCACCAATCAGCTCGACAACACGGTCTCGGTGATCGACGCCGGTACCAACAAGGTCGTCGCGACCGTCCCGGCCGGCAACGCGCCTGAAGGCATTGCGATCACCCCCGACGGCAGGTACGCGTACATCGCAGACAACGGATCGGCCATGGTCTCGGTGCTCGACACCCGCACCAACAAGATCACCACCACCGTGCCGGTCGGGCACGGCCCCACCGGCGTCCGGCTGAGCCCCGACGGCACCTGCCTCTATGTCGCCAACGGCGGTTCAAACAATATCTCGGTGCTCGACACCCGAACCAACCGGGTGACCGCGACGGTCCCGGTCGACGTCTCCCCGGTGAGCGTCGCCGTCAGTCGCGACGGTGCCACGGCCTACGTCGCCAACGCCGGGTCGCACAGTGTGTCAGTCCTCGATACCCGTACCCGGCGCGTCGTCGGGAGCCTGCCCGCCGGCCGCTCTCCGGTGAGCGTCGCCGTCACCCCGGACGGCGAATCGGCCTACGTGGCCAACGAGACGGCGGCGACCGTCTCCGCCGTGGGAATCCGCACGCGGACGGTCGCCGTCACGGTCCCGGTCGGCGAAGGCCCCTTCGACGTGGCGCTGGCACCTGATGGTTCAAGGGCCTATGTCGCCGAACTCGGCCCGGGCAACGTATCCGTGATCGACACCCGTAGCCACCGCGTCTCGGCGACCGTTGCCGTGGGCCCTCCGGGCACCGACCCGTTCAACCTGGCGGTCACCTCGGGCGCGGTCTACGTCACGAACCAGGGAGCGGGCACCCTTGCGGTCATCGATCCCAAGAACCTCAGGGTTGCCGCAACCGTAGCGGTCGGCACCAGCCCCTACGGCGTCGCAGTGGGTCCGTGACCGCGGTGTCGGCCCGCTTCGACTTCTCGGCCGTGGATGAGGTTCCACCCTGCGGTCGGACACCGTCAGGCGGACACCGTCAGGCTCAGCGGCTCGGGCGCCGCCGGGCGACGAGGGCGGCGATGTCGTCGTCGAGCTCGCCGCCGCTGTAGGCGACCAGGTCGCGGTGGAGGTGCTCGAGGAGCTGGTGGGGCGCATCACCGCTCCACGAGCGGATGCGCTCGGCGAGGGGGTAGAAGGCGCCGGAGCGGTCGCGGGTCTCGGTGACCCCGTCGGTGTACAGGAGGAGCTGGTCTCCGGGGTGGAAGGGGGCGAGGTCGACGTGGTACCCGTCGCTCACCAGCATGCCCAGGTTGAGCGGCGGCGAGGGAGCGGCGGGCTGCAGCTTCCGGACCCCGCCGCGGTGCAGCAGCAGCGGGGGCGGGTGGCCACAGGTGACGGTCCGGACGACCGGTTCGTCGTCCGGGATCTCGGCGAGGAGCACGGTGATGAAACGTTCGGCGATCTCCGAGCCCGGGACCCCCGGGTACTGGGAGGCGTGGCGGCTCATGCTCGTCTCCAGGCGGCGCGCGAGGTGGGGCAGGTCGGGCGCGTCGTGGGCGGCCTCGCGGAAGGCGCTGAGTAGCGCCGCGGCCGTCTGCACCGCGAGCAGGCCCTTGCCGCGTACGTCGCCGATGAGCAGCCGGACGCCGTGCGGGGTGCGTATCGCCTCGTACAGGTCGCCGCCGATCCGGGCCTCCGCCGCGGCGGCCAGGTAGAGGCTCTCGAGCGTGACGTGCCCGAGGTGGCGTGGTACCGGGTGCAGCACCGCCAGCTGGGCGGCCTCGGCCACCGAGCGGACCTGAACCAGCTGATGGGCGCGTCGGCCCAGCAGGCGGTTGAGGAAGACGGCGAATGCCGCGATCGCCGCGAGGGTGGCCAGCTCAGAGTAGGCGGTCGCATCCCGCAGCGCGTCGAAGTCCACCATCAGGCCGACGAAGATGGCGCACGCGCCCACTCCGGTGAGCACCGTCCCCCACAGGGGCAGCAGCGCGGCGGCGGCGATCATGGCCGTGGCGAGGAAGGCATCCGGCCTGACATCGCGGGGTGTGAAGAGGCCGATGAGCAGGCCGATGAACAGCAGCAGAGCAGGCAGCACGGGCAGCAACTTGGCCCGCACACCAGCACTGTGCGGGACTCCGCGTTCCTCAGGAGACCTCGCCACCGTGTCGCTCTCCCGCGTCACACAGGTCGGGCGGCAGCCTGGGCCCGGAAGCCAGGCCACCGATTCGGGTAATTTTATCGCCGTTCGCCCGTAGCCCACGACTTCGATCCGCATGTCGGTGACAGGATCCGGCAAGCGTCGGGGGCTTGTCTGCGAAGCCCCGGCCGGCGCCGGGTTCGGACACGGGAGCTCAAGACGGCTGTGACGCTACGAACGCCGTGGTGCGGGTTCACGCCGTCTGGCCGGATCGTTGACCCTGATGCGCCGCAGGAGCGCGGCGACCGCCGGGGGCAGGTCTCCGCGCGGGTGGACGACTCTGACCGTCCACGCGGGTGCGTGCGCGGTGAAGGGGCGTACCGGCAGTTCGGGGAACCGTGCCGCGAGCGACTGCGGCATGATGCACACGCCCAAGCCGTGCCGGACCAGGTCGACGGCCGTCAGCACGTCGTTCACCTCGAAGGTGGTGGCGCGTTCCAGGGAGGCTGAGCGGAAGGCCTTGTCGACCTCGTGCCGGATCGCCCAGCCCCGGGGGAAGTCCACCAGCGGCAGGCGGGCGGTCTCGGCGAGGGTCACCGGCTGCCCGGACGGCGGGGAACCCGTCGTCGGCGCGGTCACCAGGACCATCTCCTCCTTCGTCAGGAGCCGGGTGGTCAGTCCCCGCAGGTGCGGGGTGTCGAGTGCGACGACGGCCAGGTCCAGGATGCCGTCGCGCAGGGTCTGCGGTACGTCACCACCCGGTGCCTGGCGCAGTCGGACCGTCACCCCGGGGTGCTCGCGGTGGAAGTCGGCCAGTGCCTGGCCGAGACCGGCGTGCAGGCTCTGCATCACACCGATGCTGCCCGCAGGGCGGCCGAGCAGGCTCGTGCAGTCGTCGGCTTCTCCACGTTCACCGTCACCGTCGTGTTCGCCGTCTACGCCGTGGGCGTGCTCACGAGCCTGCTGCTCGCCGGGCACGTCTCCGACTGGCTCGGCCGCAAGAAGGCCATGACCGCCGCACTGGCGCTGGAAGTGCTCGCTGCCGCGCTGTTCCTGGCAGTGCCGTCGCTGCCGGTGCTGATCGTCGCCCGGTTGATCACCGGTCTCGGCGTCGGCATGCTGACGGCGACCGCCACCGCGTATCTGCAGGAACTGCACCGCGCCCACCGGCCCGGCACCTCCGCGCGACGGTTCGAGATCGTGTCGACCGCTGCCAACATCGGCGGACTGGGCCTCGGCCCGCTCGCCGCCGGAGTGCTCGCCCAGTGCGTGGACGCGCCGCTGCGCCTGCCGTACGCGGTCTTCGGGGTGCTGCTGCTCACCGGCATCGCCGCCGTCGCCGTGACGCCCGAGACCGTCCGGATGCCGGCGGTCCGGCCGGTGTACCGTCCCCAGCGGGTCGGCACCGGGTTCGGCGACCGCGGATATCTCGCCGCGGCCGCGGCCGGCTTCACATCCATGGCCGTGTTCGGACTGTTCACCTCGTTGGTTCCCGGGTTCGTCGGCGGGACGTTGCATCACCCGTCCCGTGCGCTGGCCGGGCTGGTCGTGTTCGCCGTGTTCGGCGCGGCCGCGGCGGCCCAGGTGCTCACCGGTCGCCTCGGCGACGGGGCGCGGTGGACGGCCGGGCTGCTCGTGCTGGCCGCCGGTATGGCCGCCGTCGCGGCCGGCATGCGCACCGCCAGCCTGCCGGTGTTCCTGCTCGCCGGAGTCACCGCCGGTGCGGGTGCCGGAGTGCTGTTCAAGTCCGCCGTCGGCCACGTGGCCGCCACGGCTGCCCCGGCCCGGCGCGGCGCAGCTCTCGCCGGCCTGTTCCTCGCCTCCTACCTCGGCCTGGCCCTGCTGCCCGTCGGCCTCGGCGTCGCCAGCCGCTCCATGACCGTGACGACCGCGACGACGTGGTTCACCACCCTTGTGCTGGCCCTGCTCGCCGCCGTCGGCGTGCTCACGCGCCGCCGCGGCCTCGGCATGCCGCGGGTGGCGCCGCTGCCGTCTTCGGCATCGGACACACAATCGGAACAGGGGCCCGTGAGCGGGTTCGTCCAGCACTTCCCTCACGAGGGAGGAGTCGCCCGGATCTCCTCGCCCACCCGGAAAGCAGGAAACGAACAATTCCGTGCGGAGAATGACCATGCGTACCACCACACTGGGAATGACCGGACTTGAGGTCTCCCGCATCGCCTTCGGCACCTGGCAGTTGGGCGGCGACTGGGGCGGCTTCGCCGAGGACGAGGCCAAGGCCGCCGTCCGCCGGGCACTCGACCTCGGGGTCAACTTCTTCGACACCGCCCAGGCCTACGGTTTCGGCGCGTCGGAGCGCCTCCTGGGCGAGTTCCTGCGCGGCGAACTACGCAGCCGCCGCGACGAGTTGGTGATCGCCACCAAGGGCGGCCTGCGCAGGACCGACACCGGTGTCGCCCGTGACGCCGGCCCCCGGGCGCTGCGCGAGGGCGTGGACGCCAGCCTGACCGCGCTCGGCGTCGACCACATCGACATCTACCAGGTCCACTGGCCCGACCCGAAGGTGCCGTTCGCCGAGACCGCCGGCGCACTGAAGGAACTGATCGAGGCCGGCAAGATCCGCCACGTCGGGGTGTCCAACTACGACGCCGAGCAGATGGCCGAGTTCTCCCGGACCCTGCCGGTGGAGACGCTGCAACCGCCGTACCACTCTTCCGCCGCGAGATCGAGGACTCGGTCCTGCCCTACACCCGGCAGCACGACATCGGTGTGCTGGTCTACGGCCCGCTCGCGCACGGCCTGCTCACCGGCACCCTCGGCGAGGACACCGTCTTCCCCGCCGACGACTGGCGTGCCAGGAGCGGCGTCTTCCACGGCGAGAGCTTCCGTCGCAACCTCGCGGTCGTCCGTGAGCTCCAGGAGTTCGCCACCTCGCACGAGATGACGATCAGTCAGCTTGCCATCGCCTGGGCCCTGGCCCGTCCCGGAGTGCACGCGGCCATCGTCGGCGCCCGGCGCGCCCACCACGTCGACGACAGCCTCGCGGCGGCGGACATCACGCTCGACGAGGCCGACCTGAAGGACATCGACTCCATCACGGCCGCGGCCACGCAGGTCACCGGCCCGACCCCGGAGAGCGTGTGATGACCGATCAAGCCAAGACCGGAAGGACAGGAGTCGCCGTCCTCGACATCGGCGTCATGGGAGCCCCCATCGCGCGGAACCTGCTGCACGCCGGCTTCGACGTGACGGTGTGGAACCGGACAAAGGAGAAGGCCGAAGCACTCGCCGCCCAGGGTGCGAGCGTCGCGTCCGCTCCGAGCGAGGCGGCTTCGGACGTCGAGTTCCTGATCACCATGCTCACCGACGGCGCCGCGGTGGAAGCCGCGATGACGGGCCCCGAAGGCGCCCTGGCCGCCTTGTCCCCGGACGCGGTGTGGATCCAGATGAGCACGGTCGGCGTCGCAGCGACGCAGCGCCTGGCCGAGCTCGCCGACAAGCGCGTCGGCTTCGTGGACGCTCCCGTCTCCGGCAGTTCGGAACCCGCCGAGCGAGGGGAACTGCTCATCCTCGCCTCTGGGAACCCGGCCCTGCGACCGCGCCTGCGACCGCTGCTCGACGCCCTCGGCCACCGGACCCTGTGGCTGGACCGCCCCGGCGACGGTAGCCGGCTCAAGCTCGTACTCAACAACTGGCTGGCCGTCCTGGCGGAGGGAATGGCCGAGACGATCGGTCTCGCCACGTCCCTGGGCCTGGACCCCGGCCTCCTCCTCGACACGCTCGCCGAGAGCCAGCTGGGTTCCGCCTACGCGACGGCCAAGGGCCGCGCCATGGTCAAGCGCGACTTCACCCCTGGCTTCCCGCTGCACCACGCTTGCAAGGACGCCGCCCTCGCACTCGATGCCGCCGACCGCCACGGGATCGAACTACCGCTCACCGAGGCGCTGTCGAAGCGCTGGAACGAGGCGATCTCCCTCGGACACGGGAACGACGACGTGGCCGCGGCCATCACCACGGCCCGGTAGCGGCCGGAAAGCCGTAGAACTTCCGCATGGTGGCCGGCAGTTGCCGATCGTGGAGCGAACGCGGCCGCGAAACGGGCGGAGATCCGCCGGGGAACTCGTCGACGTACTGCGGTGTACACCGCCGCGGCAGGATCTCGGCTTGCCGGACGCAGGCCCGCACGGTCCTCTCCCGGTCGGGGACGTACCCGCGTCGGCCTCTTCTCCGAGCCGGGAAACGCCGCGGACTTCTGCCGTTCGATGTCGGCGAGGCCCGTACTGTCCGTTCGCCGCCGCCCTGCGCTCCCGCACGGCCGCGTGGCGTCATCGCCAGGCGTGGTGAACAGTAGCTACATGGGCATATGGAGCAAACGGGACGATATGCTCGTGCATCAGGCCGAGCCGTACAACGCCGAATCTCCTCCTGGCGCCCTCGTGGGTTCGATCACTCCCCTGGACGCCTTCTACGGTCGCAATCACGCGCCGATCCCCCGCATCGACCCCGAGAGCTGGCGACTCCGGGTGGAGGGACTGGTCGATCGCCCGCTGGAGCTGTCGTTGGAGGAACTGCGGCACCGCTTCGGCGAGCGGAGCGTGGTGGCGACACTACAGTGCGCGGGCAACCGCCGTGCCGACCTCATCGAGGTCCGCGACATACCCGGCCAGGTGCCCTGGGGCCCCGGAGCCGTCTCCACCGCGTGCTGGAGCGGAGCGAGCCTGGCGGATGTGCTGGCCGAGGCGCGAGTGCGGCCCGAGGCGGCCCACATCGCGTTCACCGGTGCCGATCTGTCCCAGCAAGCCGAGCCGCCGCAGCCGTTCGGCGGTTCGGTACCGGTGGCGAAGGCGACCTCCAGCGAAGTGCTGTTGGCCTGGTCCATGAACGGTCAGCCACTCCCCACCGCGCACGGCGCCCCACTGCGCGTGGTCGTCCCTGGCTGGATCGGCGCCCGCAGTGTCAAGTGGCTCCAGTGCGTCACCGCTCTGGCCGAACCGTCCGACAACTACTTCCAGAGCGAGTACAGCGTCCTGCCCCCCGAGGCCGACCCCCACCGGGCCAAGCCGGGGGACGGCATCACCCTTGGCCCGATCACCATCCACTGCGCCATCCTGCAGCCCGGCAAGGACGCCCGACTGCCCTCCGGGCCGACCGAGATCACCGGCTTCGCCCTCGCGGGAGACAACCGGACCGTGGCACGCGTGGATGTCACCGCCGACCACGGCAACACCTGGACCCGCGCGGATCTGGACCCACCGGAGAATCCCTGGACGTGGCAGCACTGGCGCACCACGCTCACCCTGCCCCCGGGCGGGATCGAGCTCATCGCCCGCGCCTGGGACTCCACCGCGGCCGTTCAGCCCGAATCCCCCGCAACCGTGTGGAACCCCCGGGGATACGCCAACGAGGCCGCGGCCCACCTGCGCATCACCTGCCGCCCCTGACCCGCACGCGGCTGCAACCGGGCTCGCGCCCGCACGGCGCTCCGACCAGGGATCGGAGGTTCGCGAGCCTGCGGCGGGCCGCCGCGGGGGAGCGTCCACGGCGCAGTACCCGGGCAGGGGCTGCGCCCGCCGCTACGCGGTCTCCTCGCGACCTGATGTACCGTCGGCCGAACTGGCCGCCGTGGCGTCATCCAGGGCCTGGCTCGGCGTGGTGACGGCCTCGCGGGCGGCGTGTGGCAGCAGGTTCCCACGTCGCGGCGACCGGGCCGACTCCAGTGTCACCCGGAGGTGCAGCGCGGCGAGCAGCAGGCAGAGCGCGGCCATTGCGGACCACAGCGCGGTCGTACCCGCGCGGGCGAGCAACTGGGTGCCCAGGACGGGTGCGAGCGTCGCGGCGATGCCCCAGCTGGTGCCGAAGACGGCGAGGTAGCGGCCGCTTCCGCCGGGTGGCGCGAGGTCGGTTACGAGCGCGTAGGCGCGGCCCATGACCAGCAGGTCGCCGAGACTCTTCACAGCAGCCGAGGCGAGCAGCGCCGGCAGGGTGCGGGCGAGGGCGTAGCCGGTCAGCCCCGCGGCCAGGAAGAGGTGGGCGAGGGCGAGGGCGACGGGTGTGGTGAGCCGGGTCGTCCAGCGCAGCCGGACCAGCGGCTGGGCGAGCACGGTGGTGGCCGCGGCGGCGGTGAACAACAGCCCGGCGTCGGCGGCGGGCCGGCCCTGCCGCGCGAGCGCGAGCGGCAGGGTCATCACGGTCTGCTGGTTGATCAGGGCGTAGACGGTTCCGGTGGCCAGAATGCCCAGCAGGGCCCGGTCGCGCAGTGGTCGCACGGCGGTGTCGTCCTGGTCCGCTCCGGGTGGTTCGGGACGGTCGCACGGGAGGGCCAGCCGGATCAGCAGCGCGCAGGCCAGGCACGTCGCGGCGTCGGTGACGAAGAGCCAGCGCAGGTCCCAGCGGCCGAGCAGGGCCGCGAGCAGCCCTGCGCCCGTGCCGCCCGCCGCGAGCGCGGCGCTGAACAGGCTGAACGCGCGCACCCGGTGCCGCTCCGGCACGGACTCACCGATGATCGCCTGACTCGGGGGCTCGTAGAGCTCGAAGGCCAGTCCGAGCAGCACCGCTCCGGCGACCGCCCAGGCGAGGGACGCGGAGGCTGCGATCGCCAGTTGTGCGACGGCACATCCGCAGAGCCCGAGCACGATGGTCGTGCGCCGCCCGATCCGGTCGGCCAGTCGTCCCCCGGCCAGCCGCGAGGGGATCGTCGCGAGCCCGAAGGCGGCGCTGACCAGCCCGGCGGTGGTCAGGCTCGCGCCGTGGTCGGCGCAGATCAGCGCGGTGAGAAAGGGCAGCGAGAAGGCTCCGAGCCGGTTGACGACCCGGGCGAGCAACAGCAGGCGGACGGTGCGGGGCAGAGCTTCGGAGCGCGACACAGCGCCTCCCGTCACTGGTGAATCGCCTAATGTTGGTGACGGACACCGTAGGCGGGCGAAAGGTAACTGGTCAAGTGTTGTTCGACAGTCACATGCGCACCCTGCTCGATGCCTCCGTGGCACTCGTCAACGCGCTGACCGACGGCGAGGCGCGCGGCCGTCGCTACCTCGCACCCGAGGGCGCCGAGCGGGTCGGCGCGGTCCGCGCGGCGCTCTCCGCCGGGGCGGACCTGGGAGTCGACGAGGCCGACCGGTTGGCCGACACCGCCCGCGCCCTGCGCACCGTGTTCGAGGCCGTGGCCGCTGACCGCATCGACGACGCGGCCCCCGCCCTCAATGCGCTGCTGCGCGAGACCGGCGCCCGTCCCCAGCTCGACCGGGCTCCCGGAGAGCCGTGGCAGGTCCACTTCCACGGCGCCGACGACTCCTACGCCGTCGGCTGGAGCGCCGGCTGCGCCACCGGCCTCGCCATGGCCCTCGGTGGCGACTACGCCGGACGCCTCGGGGTCTGCTCGGCGCCGCGCTGCGACCGCGTCTATGTGGACAGCTCCCGCAACGCCGGCCGCCAGTTCTGCTCGACGGCCTGCCAGAACCGGGTCAAGGCAGCGGCGTTCCGTTCGCGGCGCGCGAGCGACGAGGCGTGAGCCTCAGTCCCTCACCTGCGCGAACCGGGTGAGGGTGTCCTCCAGCCAGGCCGGCTTTCCGACGTCGGAGGCGCGGGCGATCGCGGGGCGCCGCGGCGGCGATCGCACGCAGGCCGGCCGCACAGATCAGGCGACTGTGCGCCCACCGGTCGTCGTTCAGTTCCCAGACTCCGGCGTCCGGCTCGCGGTGCCTGGGGCGCGACCGACGGGCAGGCGTTGCCGGACGCCGGGGTCTGGGTGCCCCAGGTGGTGGACGGTCGGTAACGCATAACAGGCCGTGCCTGCCCGGCACGGCCGACCTGGCCATTACTCGGTCGTTCTGGCCCTCGCATAAGCGGCGAGAGCCGCACTCATTACCCTGAGTAGCTCGATGATCGTGGTAGTAATGCAGGGGCCGTCCATCCCGGCGGCAGCAGACGTCGATGAACATCGTCGAGCCAAGAGGTGCGCGTGATGCCGGAACCGTCGCCCCCGACTACGGACGCCATGGAAATTTCCGCATCACCGGTCGGTTCCCACAACGAGTGGGATCCGCTGGAGGAGGTCATCGTCGGACGCCTTGAGGGCGCGACGATCCCCTCCCACCATCCGGTCGTGGCATGCAATATCCCGCCGTGGGCTGCGCGACTACAAGGCTTTGCCGCCGGCTTCAGATATCCGCGCTTCCTGATCGAGCAGGCACAACAGGAGCTCGATCAGTTCATCGCCCTCCTCGAATCCCTCGGCATCACGGTCCGGCGCCCCGATGCGGTCGACTTCAGGCAGCGCTTCCGCACGCCGGACTGGTCATCGCATGGCTTTTGCAACACCTGTCCGCGTGACAGCCTTCTAGTAGTCGGTGACGAGATCATCGAAACCCCGATGGCATGGCCTTGCCGGTATTTCGAGACTCATTCTTACCGCCCGGTGCTCAAGGAGTACTTCCGGCGAGGCGCACGCTGGACCGCAGCGCCGAGGCCACAGCTCACAGACGAGCTCTTCGAGGCGGATTTCCGCACCCCCACCGCAGGTGAGCCGATGCGGTACGTCCTCACCGAGTACGAGCCGGTATTCGACGCGGCGGATTTCGTACGCGCAGGACGCGATCTGTTCGTCACTCGAAGCAACGTCACCAACCGCATGGGCATCGAATGGCTTCGCCGGCATCTCGGGCCTGCATATCGAGTCCATGAGATCGAGAGCCGCTGCCGTACGCCCATGCACATCGACACGACGTTCGTTCTACTGGCACCCGGCAAGGCAATGGTCAATCCCGAATACATCGACGTAGATCGCCTGCCCGACGTACTGAACTCGTGGGACATCCTGATCGCCCCCGAACCCGACCCTATCAACGAGCGCTTGCTCAACATCACGTCAATGTGCGGCAAGTGGTTGAACATGAACACGCTCATGATCGACGAGAAACGCGTGATCGTCGAACGCCATCACACGAACACGCTGCGGGCGCTTGAGAAGTGGGGCTTCGAGCCCATCCCGTGCGACCTGTTGCATTACGCACCGTTCGGCGGATCATTTCACTGCGCGACACTCGACATCCGGCGCCGCGGCGGGCTCGAATCGTACGTCTGAACGGGACCTGCCGGGGAAGCCATCCCACAAGGCCCGGCGCGGCGGCTGGCGAATGGCCCTCGGCAACGGCCGGATCTCCGCCCGCCCCTGGTAGTCGGCTGCTCACTCGTCCCGAACCACACCGCCGGACACGACGTGCGGTCCCGACAACTCCGGTACTGAGACACGGGGTCTCCGTGTGGCCAACGTTGCCCTGGGCAGACGCCCGCCTGACAACTGTTGCAGAACGAGGAGACAGCCATGAACAGCGCGGACAAGGTCCGGTACGCGGCGAAGAAGGCCAGGAGCCACGCCGGGGAGGCCCCTCGCGGAACGGTCGGCGACCGCCCGGCAGCGAAGAGGAACAGCGGCCGACGCGACGACCTCAACCTGTCGGTCGGCGAAATCGCCGCCCAGCACGTCGTGCGCGTCGTGCGCATCGAGAACGTCGAACTTCCACCCGGGGACTGACTTCCGGCTTGGGTACCGTCCCCTACAGCTGGGCCCGGGCGCGCCAGCGTCGGACCGTCTGCCGGGTGGTCCCCCCACCATCGGTCAGGCTGCGCTTGGTCCCGCGCGCGTGGCCGTGCACGGCGAGGTCGGCTCAGCCGATCAGCTCACCCCGCGTCACTGCCCCGTGCGCGGTCTCGGCCACGTGTGAAGCCTGATCACTCGGGGCTTCCGGCGATCTCGAGTGCGAGCGCCTGGAGGATCTCTTCCGTCGACATCTCGGGCTCGGTTCGTTCATAGACGTCTGCGACGGACTGGAAAGCCAGGACGAATCCGGTGATCAGCGCGCTGAGAGGCCGGGACAGCTGGCTCAGCACGGCGAGTCCGGCCTCCTCCGGATCCGCGTCGGCCGGAACGATGAAGTAGTCAGGAATCACGTCGCCGAGCAGGTCCGAGACATAGTCCGCTCCGGCACCACTGCGCAGGGCGGTGAGCGCCGCAATAGCCTTGAGCTTGATCTCGTTCTCGGTCATGAAGCGAGGGTAAGAGCAAACCGCCACCGACTCGCGGCGTCGCCTCCGGCATGAGCCTCGTGCCGCCTTCACCTGTCTTAGGCGGACACAGCGGTTCTTCGCGAGGCAGCCCGTTCTCGTTGACGGCACGCTCTTCACTCCACGCTGCCGGCATCGACGCCGACTCGATAGCGGCGGCCGCGCAAGACCTGCTCGCTCCACAGAACGCTTCGCGGCCGTGATCACGCCGGCACGACCGAATGGAAACCCTGCCGACGTCTAGCTCGGCGGGTGTGGCGGAGGCGGGCATGCCGCGCACGACAAGCTATTCAGCCGTCACGGGCCAGGGCCCGATGTCGTTCACGCATGAGTCAGGATGTGCCCCTCGCCGCCGGCTCCAACCTCCCCGGCACCCGGGGCGCCATCCACACCACTACGCAGTCACTCCGGTACCGGCGCGTGTCGTTCACTACGCAGTCACTCCGGCAGCAGCGCGTGTCGTTGCGCGCGAGCAGCGGCAGCAGGGCACGCAGGGTCGCTCGTCCCGGGCGTGCAGGGGCGGCGGACGATAGCCTCGCTCGGCCAGCAGGTCGCCGAGCGGACGCTGCGCCGCGCCAGGCGAGCGGCGGCCAGGTCGTCGGGAACAGCGTGACCAGCTCGTCGCGGAAGACTGCGAGGCAACTGTGCCGCGGTCCTCGTAGGGCGAGGTGACGGCACTCTGCCGCTCCACGGCTCGGATCGGGGCTCAACTGCTGAGCGCGATGACCATCCCGATAAGCATGACTGAGACGGTTACGGCGAGTAGCACGATGAGTACCGCAAGCCAGACCCCCCATGCCCTGCGAACCTCAGGCGGTTCCGGACGGGAGATGCCGGAGATGCTGCCCTCTACGGGTGGGGTCTCACCTACGGGCAGAGTCCGGTGGCTGTCAAGTCCCGGTGTCAGGTAGGGATCAGGGTCTTGTGTAGACATGACATACCCCTGGTCGTGAGCGATCCTGTCGATTGGCGGCTTCCCGGTCCTTCCCGACGGAAACGCCAGCGGGCACGGTGTTCGGTCGAACTCCGGGTCCCCGGGTCCGCCGGCACGCGAGTGCGGCTGGTCGTGCCGTAGTGCCGGGCGACTTCGACGATATCCGGTTGCGGACCGCTCGGAATCGATCGCCTGAGGCGATCGGAGCGACCGGATGCGCGAAGAACGGCTCGTCCTCATGCCCAGCGACCACCGCCGACACGCTCCACTCGCCCACCTCCCGAGCCTGGAAGAACCGGCACGGCCCGCAACTCACACCCCCACGTCCTCGGCGTTCTGCTGTCGAGCGCCCTGATCGGCTACGCACCCCGGTTCGGGCCACTGGCTGGGGCGTGGACCTGGGTCGCGTCGACGCTCGTCAACTTCGGCGTCTTCCTCGCCGCCTTCACGATGCTCACCGCCGCCACCGTACGGGTGCGGGACGTGCTCATCGGAGTGGTGATCGCGACCGCGTTCTGGGAAGTGCTGCAGACGGTGGGGAATGTCTACGTCCGCCACGTCATCAATCACGCCGCCGACGTGTACGGCTTCTTCGCGATCGTGATCGGCCTGCTGACCTGGGTGTTCACCGGAGCTCGACTGACCCTGCTCGCGGCGGAGATCAACGTCGTCCTGCGGTACCGGCTGTGGCCGCGTTCCATGACCCAACCCCCTTTCACACCGCAGGACAAGGACGCGTTCACCCTGCTCGCGAAGGTGGAGGAACGCCGACCGGAGGAGACGGTCGAGGTGACTTTCAGCGCCGAGGCGGACCGGCAGCCACTCGACGAACCAGCCGCACCTGCTACGCCTCCGCTCGCTGCCACCGATTCGACAGCGGGGCCACCTCACTGATCCTCCGCCACATCGACCGTGCCGGATGTCAACAACTGGGAGGGGAAGGCGGGTTGTCGATCAGGACGACGGCTGCACGGGCCCGTCACTGTTGGTCAGGAGGTGGCAGCAGGGTTCCGAGGGGGCCCAGGTCCAGGTTGAGGTCCTGCATGGTCAGGCCGTATCGCGCACAGAGGTCAGCCATGCGGTCGTGGAGGGCCATGAGGGTGGCTCCGAGCGTCTCCTCCTGTTCCTCGCTGAGGTCGCCGGTCTCGACGCGGTGGAGGGCTTGGCGCTCCATGAGCTGGCGCAGGAGTTCGACGATGGTGAGGACGAGTTTCATCAGGTCCCGTTCGACCGTTTCCGGGTTGGTGGTGACCCTGCGCGGCCGCCGGTGTGGTGCTCCGGAGCCTGTGGACGGGGAGTTCTGCGGTGTGGCCGGCAGGAGACGGAAGGCGCGCTCGGCCGCTCGGGCCACCTCGTCGAAACGACCGGGGGGCTGGCGGGCGTCGCCGGTCATGGCTGTCGTCTCCGCGACGGGGCGCTGAGCACCTGGGGGGCGGGATTCTGTTCGCTGACGGACACGATCAGTGCGCGCAGCGAGACGCGGACGAGATCGATGTCCGCGATGGACAGGACGAGGTCTCCGGTGAGGACCACGCCGCCGCTGAGCAGCCGGTCCAGCAGGTCGATGAGCGCGACCTGGCGTTGCGGCACGGCCGCCGCCTCGGGTCGGGCGGGCAGGGGGCCGGTCGTCGTCATGGTGCGCCCTCCTCCTGCAGAGTGGCGAAGGAGTAGGGCGCCCACGGCCCCGTGATGTCGACGCGGACTCCGGCCAGGCTGTCGGTCGAGCGCAGGATGTCGGCCCGGAACGGATCCGCCTGGTCCAGCGGTACGAGGTAGGCGTCGTTGCTGACGTTCACACCCGGTCCGACTGCCAGTTCTCCTTCCTGGAGCCGGTGGCGGACTCGGTCGACGGCATAGACACGGGCCACGGCCTCGATCCGCTCTGCGGCCCGCTCGGCCGCCCGGAAGGCATCCTGTCGCGAGTCCTGCTCGGCCCGGCGCCGGCGCAGATAGGCGCGTCCAGGGCTGAGGTCCGGGCTCGGCGTGGGTGCGATGGGCGGGGCGTCGACGTAGAGCTTGACGCCCCACTCCACGTGACCGGCCAGGCGGCGGAGTCGGCCGAGGAACACGTCCCGCCGGTCGTCGAGCACGGTCCGCACCCGGTTGTCGTCGAGGTACACCGTCGCCAGGCGCAGCGGGAGGACAGTGGTGCACGCCGCGATCGCCTCGATGACGCGGTGGTGGGCACGGGCGAGTGCCTCCAGCCACTCAAGGTCCTCTAGATGGCGGCTGAGTGCGGCCTCGTCGAAGTCTTCCTCGGGCACGTGGCTCACGGCGGCCACCACGTCGCCGCCTTGAGTGGTGTGCACGAGGTGGACTGGCGCGCCGCCGACGCCGATCAAGCCGTCCACGGTCTGCCGCAAGGCGTCGGCGTTCCGTGCGACGGCGTAGGTGTAGGCGAGCGACCCGGCGGTCATGACTCATCTCCTCTGCCGGGCCGGGAGCGGGGCTCCGTTCGCTTCACGCGGGTGGGACGGCTGGTAACCGTAGGTCGCTCATCGACGTCCTCCGCCGGCGGCAGAGCAGCGGCGCCTCCGTTGCGCAGAGCCTCGATCTGCGCGCGCAGACGCCGGTTCTCGTCCTCCAGTGCGGAGCCGCCGCCGGCGCGGGAGGACAGCGAGGGATCGTGCTCCCACCAGTCGATGCCCATCTCCCTGGCCTTGTCCACCGAAGCGATCAGCAGGCGCAGCTTGATGGTGAGCAGTTCGATGTCGAGGAGGTTGATCTGGATATCGCCGGCGATGACGACGCCCTTGTCGAGGACTCGTTCCAGGATGTCGGCAAGGTTGGTCGAGGACTGACCGTAGGGTGGAGCGGCCCGGGAGGGAAGCGAGCTGAGACGGCTGGCGATGGGTTCTGTCACGGCCTCTCCACCTCATTTCCCCGACGGTACGTGCGGTGTGGTCACGTATCGCTGTACTGCTTGTGGGCTCTGATTTCGTCCAGGCGGTCGAGGAGTTCGTCCTCGCGCCGGTCGAAGGTTTCCTCGTCGATGTCGCCTGCCAGGAGTGCCTTTTCGAGTGCGGCGAGCTCCTGTTCGACGGGCACGGGGTCGTAGTACTTGTCTTCGGCGGCCTCGAGAACGCGTTCCAGTACCCACACGGTGCCGCGCACGGGGGCGAGTGGAAGGGTGAGGATCTGCGTGATCAGGCCCATGGGAGTCCTTCCTAGACGAAGCTGTAAGCAGGCAGCGGACCGTACATCCGGAAGTCGAAATCCTCACCGAGTTCCTCGGTGAGGCCCTTCTCGGCGGCGAGGAACCGCTCCTGGTTCTCCTGGTCCACCAGAAAGGAGATGTTCAGGAAGTCGTCCCCCGTCGGTTCGGAGGTTCGTTCCTGGCGGGTGTAGGGGCGTAGCGCCTCGGCGATTCCGGCGGCCAGGGCCTGGTGGCGGGTCTGGACCTCCTGGACGACGAGCTCGCCGAGGGCCAGGGGCAGGTCCGGGTTGGTGTCACCGGCTTTGATGTCGTCGTTGAGGCGTCTGGCCTCAGAGGACTCCGTGAGGACCTGGCGCAGCAGTACGTCTTCGTCGATGGCTGCCTTGAGGTGGTACTCGGCACAGCCTTCCAACGCCGTCAGTCGCTGCGTGTACTCGTCGCAGCGTTGTTCGAGCGCCTCCCGCACGGCGTTGTCGTCGTCGGCGGTGAGGCCGAACCTCAGAGGAAGGACGGTACCGTCGGCCATCAGCCGTTGCTGGACGGTCTGGTGGGCCAAGAGGTCGCGGCGTTTGGGTCGCAGGTCCTCGGAGGCATCGCTCACGATCGCGGACAGCGGTCCGGCGCGCACGGTGCGCAGCGGAGCGGGAGGGTCTCCCACACCGGTGAGGCCGTCCAGGTGTTGGGGGTGGGTGGCGGCGGTGATGGAGTACACGTAGACGGCCATGTTCACTCCTCACGCCGTCTGGCGGGCCGGCGAACGGGCCTTGCGCGTCTGAGCTCGGGCTCTTCGTCATCGCGGTCGCTCTCCTGGCGGAGGGAATCGGTGATGGCCTCGACGGCTCCGGTGAGTGCGCCCTTGGTCTTGCCGCGGGCTCCGCCTTCGGTGATCTTTCCGACGACGTCGGTGAGCTGGGTCGGTGCTTTGCGGCCGGCCTCCAGGTCCAGGCGGTTGCACGCTTCGGCGAAGCGCAGGTAGGTGTCGACGCTGGCGACGACGATCCGAACGTCGATCTTGAGAATTTCGATGCCGACCAGGGACACGCGTATGAAGACGTCGATGACGAGCCCACGGTCCAGGATCAGTTCGAGGATGTCGTAGAGACTTGCGGTACCTCCACCACCTCCACCTCTGGAAACACTGCTTGCGCTTTGCGGCACCACAGTCATGGTGCCTCCCTTCCGTGCCTGCCGCTGCAGCGGGAGGCTCTCACCTGCTCCCGTGCGGGAATCTCAGGTAGGTCGGTCGATCTGTCCGCGGGTGTAGCGGCGGATCCGCTCGTACGCCATGAGTTCGCCTTCCTGGTCCAACGTCACCCGGTAGCTGGCGATCACGCTGGTCGTCTCGGGGATGCGTTCCAGTTCCACGACCTCCACGTCGGCCTGCCAGCCGTCCTCGATGGGTTTGAGCGCCGAGACGGATTCCGGGGGGCGCCCAAGCAGTTCCGTGAGCTGCTGCGCGGCGTAGCGCATTGCCTGCGGCGCCGAGACCCGGCGTCGAGGAGGTCGTCTCGTCTCCCCCGCCTCGCGGCGGGTTCCACTGGAACCGGCGCGGCCAGCGGGCGGGTCTGCGTGGGCAGGCCTTCGTGGTCTGGCGCCATCCTCCTTGTCTGGGGCCATTTTCCTTCTCCGGGAATTGAGACGCCGTTCTGCGCCGTGCTGGCTTGCACTTGCGGGCAACCCATTTCATGGCCATCCTCCTCTGGCCAGCCCTGCAGCGCACCCGCGTGCGGAACCGCCGTCTTGCTCTCCACCGTCTACCCGTCCTCGGGGATCCAACTCGCCACAGACCTCTGCGCCTTGAGATGCGACTCATCGTGAGACATCCGGCTTGTGGCTGCCGCCTACCAGTGTTGGCTCCCCACGTGTACACGCCGGGTTGGCTGGCCAGACTCAAAGTACGGAGCGCGCGCTGGTGCGGACATCGGGTCTGAGGGCGCCGGACCGCCGAAGTCCAAGGCCGCGGACATCAACCACCGGGGCCGACAAGGGCGTCCTTGAACCACCGCAGCCGCCTTGGCCTCATGGAGCTGCGGGCTGCCGCAACGTGATGCGTGGACAGTTGTGCAACTGAAGGTCGGAAACCTTCCGTTGACTGCAGAACTGCTGCCGACCCTCCGGGCTCGGCACCCTGGGACTGAGGCATTACTGAGTCCCTGGCGCTGTGCCGGTCCAATCGAGAAGGGGCGAATGCCGGAAAGGATGACCCCCATGAATGGCACCACCAAAATCGCCCTCGCGGCTGCGGTCATCGGCGGGTACGTGCTGGGCCGGGCGAAGAAAGGGCGGCTCGCACTCGCCGCCGCGACGTACCTTGCAGGCCGACGGTTCGGACTCGATCCGCGGCAGCTCGCCACCGAGGGACTGCGACGACTTGGCGAGGTACCGCAGGTGGCGGAGCTGAACGAACAGGTCCGGGGAGAACTACTGGAAGCCGGGAAGCACGCGGTGGCCTCCGTGGCCAACCGCCGTATCGGGGATCTCGCGGACTCCCTGCGGGAACGCACCCTCAACCTGGGCAAGCCGAAGTCCGAGGAGGAGCCGGAAGAGGAAGAAGAGGCCTACGAGGAGGAGCTCGAGGCCAAGGAGCCGGAAGAGGAAGAAGAGGCCTACGAGGAGGAGCTCGAGGCCGAGGAGCCGGAAGAGGAAGAGGAGGAGCCTGAAGAAGAAGAGCCTGAAGAAGAGCTCGAAGAAGAGGAAGAAGAGGAGGAGGAGCCCGAAGAACCGCGCCGGGAGCGTCCCGTGCGCCGCCGTCGCACTGCCCCTGTGGCCGAGGAACGCGAGCGCCCGCGCGCCTCGCGGGCAGCCGTCAGCGCTACGTCCAAGGCCCCAGCCGCGCGTAAGCCCCCGAAGAAGGCCGCCGCCCCAAAAAAGACGGCTCCGGCAGCGAAGAAAGCACCAGCGAAGACGACACCCGCCAAGAGGTCGCCGACCCGCTCCACGCCGTCCAGAACCACGGCTTCCAAGGCCGCAGGCAGGAAGGCAACCGCATCGACGACGAACGCCCCGGCCAAGAAGACCGCCGCGGGCAGGGAGAAAGCCCCGGCCAAGAAGACCGCCGCAGGCAGGGACACCGCCGCCAAGGCATCCAAGCAATCCACCCGGCGGAGGTAGATCATGCCCAGGACGCAACAGGAGCCTCCTCCCTCGCTCCCGAACATCGACCGGCTCGGCGAAGAAGTCGTCAACTACCTCGGTGCCCAGCTGGAGCACCTGGTCGACAAGGCGGGAGACAAGATCGCCGACGTTACCGATCACCTCACGGATATCGCCGCGAACGGAGGCGTGCTGCCCAAGGTGGGCCTCCGCGTCCTACAGGGCGACTCACCGGTCAAGGCTTTCCTCGGCGAAAAGGCGAAGAGCATCAAGGACAGCGTCATTGACAAGGTCAAGGAGACGTTCGGTAGGGGCAAGGCCGGCCGTAAGGCCGGCAAAAAGGTCATGAACATCGTGGAGGCCCTCGACATCGGTGTGCCTGTACGGGCCGCGTACAACCACTGGACCCAGTACGAGGACTTCAGCGGCTTCACCAAGGGCGTACGCAGCGTCTCCCCGGTCGACGAGGTGTCCACCAACTGGAAGGTGAAGGTCGGACCCTCAACCCGGGGCTGGAAAGCAACGGTTCAGGAACAGGTCCCGGACGAACGCATCGTCTGGACTTCTGAAGGCGCCAAAGGCACCACTCGCGGAGCCGTGAGCTTCCACGAACTGACGCCGACCCTGACCCGCGTAGTCCTCGTGGTGGAGTACTACCCCTCAGGGTTCTTCGAGAAGACCGGCAACATCTGGCGGGCCCAGGGCCGTCGGCTGCGCCTTGATTTCAAGAATTTCCAACGGCACGTCTCCCTCGCCACCGACGAGGCCGAGGGCTGGCGCGGTGAGATCCGCGACGGCGAGGTCGTTCGTACCCACGAAGAAGCCATGGAAGAGGAAGCCTGGGACAGCCGGCCTACGGGCGAGTACGACGAGGAAGAACCCGAGGACGAGTACGGCGACGAAGAGGAGAGCGGCGAGGACAGGTACGACGAGGAAGAACCCGAGGACGAGTACGGCGACGAAGAGGAGAGCGGCGAGGACAGGTACGACGAGGAAGAACCGGAAGACGAGTACGGCGACGGAGAGGAGAGCGGCGAGGACGAGTCCGGCGAAGACGAGGAGGACCGTGTGGGCTGAGCTCTCCCCGTCACTGCCAGTGGCGCCCCACATGATGGCGGAGCGGATCCCCGTGCCGCGCACGGAAGAACCGATCCTCATCGACGTCGAAGGCTCAGCGGGACCAGCCTGGCGGTGCCACGACTCGGTTAAGGCTCGATGCCTCCCTGCCAACCGATCAGGACCGACAGCCGCTTTCTGCTATTCAGAAACGATTTTTCCATAAGTAGGTTAGCTACACGAAAAACGGGCAAGCGAGAGACTGGCTCCACAAAGGAGGACAACATGAGCACAGGAAAGAAGATCAAGCACGCCGCCGAAACGGCCAAGGGCAAAGTCAAGGAAGCGGCTGGCAAGTCGGTGGGCAACGAGAGTCTCGTCGCCAAGGGCAAGGGTGAGCAAATCAAAGGCGATGTAGAGCAGGCCGGCCAGAAGATGAAGGACGCCCTGAAGCATTAGCCAACACCAGCAGGACCGGATCCGGCAGACTCACAATCGGACTGATGGCGGCCGATGGTACTGATGGTACTCGGCCGCCATCAGCGTCGGGGCGCCTGGTACATCGTGTCAACCAATTGATAAATCCCTGGCTGGATTTACCGGGCCACTCGCCCAAAGCCTGGGCAATTCTGGTTGCGGCGGCCCAGGCGACCAGGCAGATACCTCTGATGCCGTATATGACCTGTCCGACCATGCGATACCACCCGACGGTGGTGGCCCAGCTGGCGGTCACCGTTCAGCTGCTGTCGCACGGCCGGCTCCCGCTCGGCTCGGACAGCGGAGAGGACCTCAACGAGCAGGGGATACGCGTGATCGCGGTCCCGGTGTGGGCAGACGCTGGCTGAACAGCCGGGCCAGCATGAGGCGGCATGTGTCGGTAGGCACGCCCCGGCACGCCGCCGTCCCCGGCCGGCCTCGCCCAGGGCACTCTCCACAGCTGGTCGTTCCACACCTACGCCGCGAGGCTCGGCGTGGTGTCGGCCAACCCGTCCGACGCGCTCCATCCGGACCGGGACGACCCTACCCGGAGGAACTGGCGGCCGGGTGCGGAGCGCCCGACGTTGAAGGCGCGCGGTGGCGCAGGGCCTCGGTCAAGGTCGGGCGCACCTGGAACACGGCATCGGTCTGGGTGATCTTCAGCACCCGTTGCGCCTGCGGGCTGGGTGCGGCAAGGACGAGAGGCACTCCCAGGGCGAGTGCGGCGCTGCGGGTGGTGAGCAGCGCGTTGAGGGCATTGGTGGTGAACAGGTCGACGGCGTGCAGGTCGATCGCGAGGACTGCGGGGTGCTGGGCGAGGGCCTGGCTCAGCTCGTGGCGCAGGTGCTCTTCGTTGTCCATGTGGACGTAGCCTGCGAGGGAGCAGACCAGGGCGTCGTCGATGCGGGTGGTGGACGTCTTCAGGTCCGGGCTGGGCATGGTGTGCGCCTTCCGGTCGACCCGACGGGAGATGCCCTGCGGCGGAGGGTCGGCGTCGCTGCGGCGGGGCGTCGTCCGGGGGCGTGGTTCAGGCGTGAGGCCCACCGGGTGGCGGGCACTGCGGGGTGGTCACGGCTTTCCTCACCCTGTACTGCGGTCAGGTGGTGCCGGAGCAGCGATCGGCTGGTCATCCCAGCGAAAGGAAGGCAGTGAGGACTTTCAGGTTGTCGCGGGTGAGGATGTCCACGGTGACCTCTTCGCGCGGTGGCCAGGGATCACGGTTCGCGAGGCGATCCTGCTTGCCCTTCAACCATTCGCCCACAATCGATACATGTCAACGGTTACGCGGATTGTTTTTCGTGCTTACGCCTTCGTGAATCGGTGGTCGTAAGCTGGAGCCATGGAGGAACGCTCCTCGACGGCGCGGCGGTGGACCTTCTTGACGAACCACGCCCGCGTGCTGGTGCAGATTGCCCGCGATCCCGGGATCAGGGTGCGTGACATCGCGGCGCGCTGCCTGCTGACCGAGCGGGCCGTCCAACGGATCATCGTCGACCTCGAAGAGGCCGGCTACCTGACTCATGAACGCGACGGCCGCAGCAACCACTACCACGTCCTGGCCGCCCAGCAACTACGCCATCCGGCGGACGCCGGCCCCAATCTCGCCGAACTCCTGGCCGTTCTCCTGCAGTGAGATCACCTGGACCGTCGGGCCTCATCGCGCTCGCGGTGTTCGTCCTCAGGCTCGTCGGCTTCGTGGCGGGCCACTTGGAACCTTTCGACGGACTGGCCGGAGGCCGAAGCCGCCCTGTACCCGCACCGAGCGGAAATGAGATGCCCGACGACGCGGAGGCCTGCCAAGCTGCGTTGCATGGACGTTCATCTCGAGCCTTGGTCGGAATCGGCTCTCGGCCTCCTACGGCGGATCAACACCCCACGGATGCGCCACTACGTCGGCGGTCCCGAGTCGGAGGAGGAGCTACTCGCCCGGCACCGCCGCTACCTCGCCATGCCGGAAACCGGGCGCGGCTGCATGTTCGCCGTCCTGCTCGGCGACGAGATGGTCGGCAGCATCGCCTACCACCAGCGAGACTGGCAGGAAGAGCGGATCTACGAAACCGGCTGGAACGTCCTACCGCCCTACCAGGGCCGCGGTATAGCTGCCGCAGCCGGTACCGCCCTGATCGCCGTCGTGCGTGAGGCCGCAGGCCAACCCGACAGGCCCCGCCACCTGCACGCCTTCCCTTCGGTCGAGAACGCCCCTTCGAACGCTCTCTGCAATCGCCTCGGCTTCACCCTCCTCGGCGCCTGCGACTTCGAATACCCGGTGGGTAGCGGCACTCTGATGCACAGCAATGACTGGCGCCTCGACCTGGCCGACTCCGCCCCGCCGAGCCGGGGCCATGGAGAAACCCGGTGACCCGCCGCCCCACCGGGCAGAGCATCAAGGTCGAGAGGTCAAAGAACACGCTCAGGTGAGACGAGCGGTCCGGTTCCGGCTCGCGAGGCCGTTCTTACGGATAGCGAAGATCGCCAGCCGCTCATGGGCGTTGCCGTCGACCATGTCGAACTTCCGCTCCGTCTTCCCGTTGGAAGCACCCTTCCCGGTGAGGTCGGCCGCCTGGTGCCGGCGTTCGCGTGGAAGTGAAAGTACCCAGTTCGGTCCACGACCACGTACCCAGGGAACTGTACGTCGCGGAACCGGGGCCATCCTGTACTCAGCCGACCCTCGAGACGGGCGCCATTACCGATGGGGCTGCGGAGTTCGAAATCACGTTGCCGACGGCAGCGGCCGCATACGATCCTCCTGGCATGGACCTTCCACAGCAGGTGATCGAGCTGGACGACCTGACGCTGCGCCGCTTCAACGGCGAGGCAGACCTTCCGGAACTCTTCCGGGTCATCGAAGAGTCGTTGGAGCACCTGCGCCCGTGGATGGCATGGGTCGGTGAGCACAGCCTGGCCAAGACCGCCGACTTCCTGGCCCGCCGCGCGGAGGGCTGGGCGAGTGGTGAGGAGTTCACCTACGCGATCGTGCTGAACGGCGCGATCGTCGGCGCCTGCCAGCTCTTCCGGCGTGACGACACCCCGGACAACGGCCGCGAGATCGGCTACTGGCTTCACCCCGCCGCCACCGGCCGGGGAGTGGCCACCCGGGCCGTGCGCGCTCTGATCGCGCAAGCCTTCCGCCTCCCTGACGTCGACTACGTCGAGGTCGTCCATGACCCGGCCAACCGTGCCAGCGGCGCCGTCCCGGCCCGCCTCGGCTTCAGCGAACGCCTGCGCCGCCCCGCCGAGCGTCTCGCTCCGGCCGAATCCGGCGAGGACCAGATCTGGCGGCTGACCCGCCACCAGGCGGACAACCCGGCCGCTGAGGGCCGTTGAGACCAGCTGCAGCGCGGAACAGCGGTTCTCTGGAGCAGAGGCGTGGCGCGAGGCGAGTCGGGACGGCTTTGTGCAGCTCAGCGTCAGTGCGGCCGGATATTACCGTGTGCAACAGGTGCGGTGCTGTCGCTGGATCGGGTGAGCCGACAAGAGGCTCTCCGATGGCTCCCGAGTCGGTGAGGGCGGGCTGCGCCCTCACCGACTTCGAACCACCCCTGGGACTCCGGAGCCGTGTACCTCAGGTTCGGTTTCCGGGCCGGAGCCTCAGCTGTTGGCCAGGGTGCGGTCGAGGAGGGGGAGCAGACGGTCCCAGTGGCGCTGCAGTGCGGAGGGGTTGAAGGCGTCGGTGTCGGACATGGTGTAGCCGTGGATGGTGCCGGGGTAGATCTCGGTGGTGTAGCCGACGCCTGCGGCGTCCAGGGCCCTGTTGAGCTCGCTGATGGATTTGGCCGACATGTCGCCTTCAGCGAGGCCGAGGTGGACTCGCGCGGTGAGCGTGGAGACGAGGCGGTGTGGGCTGTCGGGCGCGTCGGTGACCAAGAAGCCTGGGTGGAATCCGGCGACGGCGGCCACCTGGTCGGGGTGGGCCGCCGCGGTGCGCATCGCCAAGGCGGCGCCTATGCAGTAGCCGATCACGGCGACCGGTCCGGCGCTGACCTCGGGCTGGGTGGTGAGGAACCTGAGGTAGGCGTCGGCATCGCGCAGGACCCGTTCGGTGGTGTGCGCCTCGATCAAGGGCATCAACCGGGCGATGACCGCGGGTCGGATCGCTTCTCCGATGTGCTCGGGAAGTTCGATCACCGGCGCTGGGCCGTGCCGGTAGTAGAGGTTGGGGACGAGCACGTAGTACCCGTGCTCGGCCAGTTCGCGGGCCCTTTCCTCCAGCTCGGTCCGCACGCCGAAGGCGTCCGTGTACAGCAGCACCCCCGGGTGCCGCTCGCCACGGTCGGGGAAGGCGGCGAAAGCGTCGGCCCGGCCGTCCGCGGTGGGGATCGGCAGCGTCTTGGTGGGCATGAATTCTCCTGTCGTGGTTGACGTGTCGAGCCTGTGATCAACACGACGGAGGCGGGGCCCGCGCAGCAGCGCCGGATCCTCGATCGAACAGCGGGCCCGCACCGGCCCGTACGGCACTCAGAGGAGCACCGGGTCACCAATCCGTGTGTGGCGCAATGCCGTCCCGGTAGTCATGCCGCACAACATAGCCCACCCGACAAAGCCGATGCCATCACCCCGGTCCACAGCGCTGTTTCGCGAGAACGATCTCGGCCAACGCCTCGGATCCTGAACCCGGTCGACGCGCTCTCTGGCGGCTTCCGGTGGACCGTCATTCGCAGACCGCTCAACGCGAGCCCCGGCCAGAGCAGCACTCCCGCCGAACTACAAGATCCAAACCCCCTTCCACTTTCCCCCTGGCTCGGGCTACTTCTGGAGTACGAGGCCCATCGGGCCCGTCACCGACCCACTCCAAAATCCCGGGGGCACCGCCATGGGCGACGACTGGTACGTGAACGACCGATGCACCAACTGCGATGCGGCGCGGCAGCTCGCGCCCGGACTGATCAAGGAGGTCGACGGGCGTTCCGAGATGGTGCGCCAGCCGCGTGACGCCGCCGACCTCGCCCGACTGAACGCCGCCGCATTCGCCTGTCACACCCGCTCGATCCGCCGGCGCTCCGGCCCGCTCAACGGCGAGGTGGACCCGTTCCCGCTGGCACTCGACGAGAACGTGCTGCTCTGCGGCCACAACTCCCGGCACACCGCCGCCGCCAACTCCTATCTCCTCCGACGGCCGTTCGGCACCCTGATGATGGTCGACACGCCTCGCTGGTCGGGCGAACTCGCCTCCCGTTATGAGGCGTTGGGGCGGGTGACCGACGTTCTCCTCACCCACCGGGACCATGCTGCGCACGGGGGCCAGTACGCGGACCGGTTCGGTGCCCGACTGTGGATCCACGAGGGCGACCTGGCCGCCGCGCCCGACGCCGACCGCGTGCTGCGCGGCACCGGGCCCGCCGAGATCGCCGACGGCGTGATCGCCTACCCGCTCCCGGGCCACACCGAGGGCAGCGTCCTCTACGTCGCCGACGAGCGGTACTGCTTCAGCGGCGACAGCATCTACTGGTCGCGCACCAAGGCCGCGCTGGCCGTCGCGGAGCACGTCACCTGGTACTCCATCGAGGCGTTGGCCGCCTCCCTGGCCAGCACCGCGCCCCTGCTGCGCTTCGAGTGGGTGCTGCCGGGGCACGGCGACCGCAAGCACCTGGCGCCCGAGGAGATGGCCGAGCAGCTGCGTGCGCTGACCGCTCGCACACGTCGACTGCAGCCGCAAACAATCGATTTCACGGCACATCAGTGGTGAGCTGCAGGGGTCTGATGGCCCCACGAACAACTGCAGCGCGAGCTCCCCCGGCCCGCTACAACCGTCGGTGCTCACCGGCCGGAGGAACACTCCCGGACGACGCCCCACGACCACCTCCAAGATCGGAGGTCGGAGCGGCCGAGACCACCTGCCGCTTCGCCGAGCCCCTGCTCGCACCCGCGGACACCCGGCGGCTGTGGCCCGCCCCGGCACCATCCCGACGAGGAGAAACCCATGGCAGTGCTTGGCAAGTTGCTGAAGAACCGACGAGCGGACCAAGCGGGCCTCGCCTGGAATTCACCGAACCTGGCCGGCGAGAACACGCTGGCAGCAGGTCAGCTGGACGAATAGCGAGGACCGGCAGCACGCCGTGCGCTACGACCGGCTGCTCCTGGCAGGGCAGGGCACCACGACATCGCCAGAGCTGTGCGCCGGGCGGGGTAATGCCCCGCGCGGGTGGCGTATCGCCAAGTGCTGGCCGGCGGACGGCGGGGTGATGATCGGCGCAGGCGTATCTGCCGATCCCATTTCTCAAGGAGCCCAAGACGATGCTGGAACGCACCAAGTCCGGAAAGACCATCGACGTCACGTTCGTCCTGCCTGCTCACCACCCCGCTGGCGAGACCAGCGTGGTCGGCGACTTCAACCGGTGGACGCCCGGCAGGCACCCGCTTCGGCCCCGCCCGGACGGCACACGAGCCGTCACGGTGACCCTGCCGCGTCATGAGCACATCTCGTTCCGCTACCTCGCGCACGGCGACTACTGGTTCGACGACGAGGGCGCAGACGGCCACGACGGACAGAACAGCCTGCTGCACACCTGACGGCGGGCCACGCTGGGCGGCGGCGACGCGCCGCCCAGCGTGGCCGCCCCGCACGGAGGCCGGTTTCCGCGGTCAGATCGCCTGTACGGGTCGGTAGTTCGGCTGCCACATGGCTGCGCGGACCTGATTCTCGATTTCGTCGCCGATGGTGGCGCGAGCTACCCCGTCGTGGGCGGCGCTGCGGGCGACTGCCGTGGCCACGGCGGCTGAGGTCTCCCTCAGCTGCCGGGTGGGTGGTAGGAGCGGCGCACCGGGGTCGGTCGGGTCGACCTGTGCGGCGACCGCGTGGGCCGCGGCGGTGAGCATGCCGTCGGTGATGCGGGTGGCTCGGGCCACGATGGCGCCCAGGCTGAGACCGGGGAAGATCAGCGCGTTGTTGGCCTGTCCGATCTGGTGGGTGGTGCCATCGTGACTCACTGGTGCGAAGGGACTGCCGGTGGCTACCAGGGCGCGGCCGTCGGTCCAGGCGAGCAGATCGGCGGGCGTTGCCTCGGCGAGCGGTGTGGGGTTGGACATGGGCAGGATGATCGGACGTCGGGCGGATGCGGCCATCTCGCGGACGACGGGACCGGTGAAGGCGCTGCCTTGGCCGGAGGTGCCGATGAGAATGGTCGGTTCGACCCGGTGCACGACCTCCGCCAGTGCGATGCCGCCGACTTTCGGGTCGCGCGCCCAGTCGGCCACCTCGTCCGCGGTGCGCGCGTAGGGGGCCTGGAAGTCCCGCATGCCAGTCGTGTCGTCGGTGAGCAGGCCGTGCCGGGCGAGGCACCAGATCCGACGGGTGGCCTCGCCCGGGGTCAGGCCGTCGGTGATGAGCGCGTCGCGCAGTTGGTCGGCGATGCCGACACCCGCCGTGCCCGCGCCGAAGATCACCACCCGGTGCTCCCGCAGCGACGTGCCGCTCGCCCGCACGCCGGAGAGCACCGCCGCCAGGTTCACCGCGCCCGTGCCCTGGACGTCGTCGTTGAAGGTGAGCATCTTGTCGCGGTAGCGCGCCAGGATGCGCCGCGCGTTGTCCGGCCCGAAGTCCTCCCAGTGCAGCAGGGCGCTGGGGAAGAGCCGGGTCGCGGTGTCCACGTAGGTCTGGACGAAGGCGTCGTAGGTCTCCCGGTCGACCCTGGGGTGGCGGTTGCCGAGGTAGAGCGGGTCGTCCAGCAGTTCCTTGCGGTTGGTGCCCACGTCGAGCACGACGGGGAGGGTGCGGGCCGGATCGATGCCGCCCGCGGCGGTGTACACGGCGAGCTTGCCCACCGAGATGTTGATGCCGCCCACCCCCCAGTCGCCGATGCCCAGGATCGCTTCGCCGTCGGTGGCGACGATCAGGTCGACCTCGTCCGGTCCCAGTCCGGTGGCCCGCAGCGAGCGTTCGGCGTCCTCGGGCGCGTCGACCGACAGGTAGACCCCGCGGGGTTTCCGGTACTGGGAGCTGTAGCGCTCGATCGCGGTGCCGACGGTCGGGGTGTAGACGATCGGCAGCATCTCGTCCAGGTGCTCGCTGACCAGCCGGTAGAACAGCACCTCGTTGCGGTCGTGTAAGGCGGTCAGGTTGACGTGCTTGGCCAAGTCGTCGGGCTGTGCCCGGAATTGCGCGTAGGCGCGGGAGGACTGTTGCTCGATCGTGAGCACCTGCGGCGGGAGGAGGCCGACGAGGTCGAGCGCCTGCCGTTCGTCCCGGGTGAAGGCGGTGCCCTTGTTCAGCCGGGGATCGGCCAGCACGGCCCGGCCCCTGGCCGCCGTGTCCCAGCGCTGATGACGGGCATTCCACCGGGTCGGCATCGGATTCATGACTGTCTCCCGAGCGGTCTCGGAGTGAACGGCGATACGCTCGATTTCACCGTGATCCGAACGACGACGGGACCAGATCACCTCGGTCGCTGCTCCGGCATTGTGGTAGCTCGTTCAGCCCGGCACGGCCGTACAGGAACGGCACCAGTCAGCGCACTCGAGAGCGGCACTCTGGTAGTCGCCGAGAATCGCGACCTTCACAGCGGCCATGCTATGGCGCACCTGATGGTGGGGCGAGTCGAGCGACGGCAACGCTCGGCCGGCTCCCGGCCGATTGGCGTGACCGTCCGCCTCGTCGGGGGCCGGGTCCCGAGTCGTCCGGCCAGACCTCGGTCGGCGTGCGGCCGGCGGCGGGGTACGCGCGGAACCGGCCGGGCAGGCGATGGTCAAAGCAGCATCGCCTCGAACTGGAACTCGGGCGCGGTCAGTGGTTGTTCGGACCAGATGACCTTGCCGCGAGCCGTGTACCTGGTCCCCCACCGCTC
>NZ_JBSFJU010000071.1:0-34113 GCF_053598215.1 Kitasatospora sp. NPDC001175
GGCGGCCCCGGGTCTGGCGGCCGTACTCGATCGCCAACGCCCCCCGCGCCGACGGCGCGCTGGAACTGCACCCTGTTGCCCATGGGCAACAGGGTCGACCGGTCTCGGCGACCTCGGGCAGTTTCCAGGGCCAAGTGCGCTTTCCGTACGGCGGGCGGCGACGGGCCCGCCGACCAGCTACGACGGCGACGATGAGCACTCCGAGGCCACGACAGTCCAGACAGTGACACAACGTCACCACCGGATGTGAGACAGAGCCGTCGCTGGACAGACCCCCCTGAGGCTTTCAGCTGGCGGATCAGAGCGATGGACCCACTGGGCATCGGCCCGGTCGAGGGCGGCGGCGAGTGTCATGCCGGGGCAATCGCCGTCTCGCCAGAGCGCCGACTCGGCAACGGGTCGACATCCGGTGAATCATCGTTCACCAGCTCCCACCAGGACGGATGAGGTTATCGGCAAGGGCAGGGTCGGCGTGGAGGCTCAGCTCCTGAGCGGCTGCGTCGTCGGTGCCATGCCGGCGACAGCTGCGGACACCACGGGCCGAGCTGCTTCCTGTTCTTGACGCAGCCACGCTTGGCTTTCTGCTGGGTCGTCGATCTGCTTGGGGCGCAGGTCGGGGAGCCGGTAGCGGCCGAAGGCGGGGATCGGGTCGCGCTCGACGCAATCCGCATACCCGGCATAGGTGTCGGCGCGAGCACCTCCTTCTCCGCCGCCAGCCACTCTCGCAGGTAGCTTGCGACGGTGGTGCGGCGGTCCTCGTAGACGCCGCGCAGCTCACCGTCCAGCCCGCTTCATCTCGCGGGTCGCCTCGGCGCGGCTGGCGAAGCCGCCCCGACGGCGGGTACGGCGCTTGCCGTCCTCCCGGGCGAGGTCGACGCAGTACGTCCGGTGGGATTTCCAGATACGACGTCGCCGAGACCACGGACGAGAACCCTGAGCGGGTCGCCGGGGTCCGCTCACTTGGGCCTACCTCCGCACCGAGCTCTACCCCGGGGATCCCGCCTGGCGGGCCGCGCGTGACGCGCTGGCGCCCGGACCCGACCGCTCTGACTCGTCGACTCCAAGGTGCGCACGGCGGTTTGCGCCATCAGTCCCGTGACGGATGAGCTTCACCGGAGCGCACCTGCACGCCGACAGCATCCGTGCGGACGGCGTCATCCTGACCCCGCCTACGAACGACGCGCACTGGCCGTCAGTTCGAACCTGCACCCCTCGGGCTTCGACGAGATCATGCCCAAGACCCTGGCCACCGCCACCGTCGACAGGCTCCTGCACCACGCTCACGTCATCGTCACCCAGGGTGACAGCTTCCGGCTCGCCGAGGCCATCACCGGCAAGGGCGTGATGCCCTTGAGGTGTTCCCGGACCCATCAACGGCGGGGAAGTATTTGGCCGCCGCCGGGGGCGCTCAATCGGCCGTCAGTGCATGGATCAACTGGCCGCCACCAGAGAACATTTGGCCGTTGACACACGGCCCGGCTGGTCCCGCAGGAAGGCGAGCCGGAATGCGTCAGTTCTGCCCTCCACCGACGCGCTCAGCCCGCCAATGCTGAGGCGGACTCAGAGGAGCGTGGCCGGGGCACACTGACCGAAAGCCGCAGGTCGAGCCGCTTGTCCATGTCGAGCGCCGATGAAGTGGGGAAACACGTCGTCTGACAACGCAAAAGCTACCCGCCGGCTACCTTGCGGCTGGTGTCTGAGATAGGACTCCGGGGCCTTCCCGGCGAGCACGGCCGGCGGTGTGGGTAGGGTGGCGGCGCTGGTCGCGTGCGACGGGGGGAACGGCTGATGAGTGGCGGGTTTCTGACGGGCCGATGGGGCAGGCGGCGATCGACGGGCTCGCCCGACCCCACGGTGTCCGCTGAATCCGCAGCGTCCCCGACGTCCTTGGAATCCGCGACGTCTTTGGAACCCCAGGACCTCGTGGAGCGCCCGGAGCTCGTGGAGCCGGGACCGTCGGCGGAGGATGCGGTGTCGGCCGCCGCGGTGGGTGAGGCGCTGCGCGCGTTCGGCGCGGAGCTGTGTGAGGCGACCGAGGGTGAACCGGGCGACGGGGTCGGGGACGCGCGGCCCGTCACCGAGGCCGACCTGATCGCCGCGGACTTCCTGGACCGGGCCCGGACGGCGTACCAGAACGCCTTGGACCGCGCGGCCACCGCGGATCTGCGCCGGGCGGCGGAGCGCCGGGCCGTCCTCGCGGAACTGCACCCGGGCCGGCAGGCGCTGCGCCGGCTCGCCGAGCTGCGTCGGAAGGAGGCACGGCTGTGGGCCCCGATCAACACGCTGCGCGAGGCCCTTGCCGCTTGCCGCCTGCCCGCCGCCGACCCCGTCGCCGAAGCGGCGCTCACCCGCGCCGAGACGGCAGTGGCGCGCGCTGTCGAAGTGGCGGCCGGGTTCGCGAGCGACCGCGCCCAGACGGTGGCCTCGGCGCTGGGCGCCGCGCGCACCGCGCTGGACGAGGTGAACCGGCGGCACACCGAGGAGCGGACCATGGCCGCGCTGATCGGCGCGCTGCGCGAACGGCTGGACCTGGCCCGCGCGGGCCTCCTCCCGGCGGAGCCCGAGGACGGCGTCGCGCTCCCGGAGCAGCTGCTCGACGCGATCAGCCAAGTCGAGGAGGCGCTTCACCGCGCCGCGGCGGCCGCGGCCGCGACCGTGCCGGGCGAGCGGCTTCCCGCAGTGCGCGCCTCGGTCAGGAACGGCGACGCTGGGCTGCGCACACTTGAAGCGGCCCGGGAGAACGCCACCCGGCAGCTGGAGCGCGACCGGAAGGAGCGGCAGCGGGAACAGGCCAAGCTGGCCGACGAGGCGAGGCAGCTGTCCCGGAAGCTGAGCCGCGATATCGCCTCCTTCCAGCGCGATATGGCCCTGGCCCGGCCGTCCGAGGCGCAGTGCGCGGCCGACCCGGTGCTGGCGGCGGGCGTCGACCGCGTCGACGCCGCGCTCCAGGTCGCCGCAGCGGCCGCGCGCGGCGGCGAGCCGGACCGCAAGCAGCTGGTCGCCCAGGCGCTCCAGCAGGGCCGCAGCGCCCTCGGCGAGCTGGCCGGCGTTCGCGCGGAGACGACCGAACTGACCGACGCCGTCGCCGGCTTTCGCAGACAGCTGGCCGAGACCGCTCCCCCGGAGGACAGGGCGGCCGCCACGGCCGAAGCCGCGGCGATCGCCGCGGAGCGGCGGGACGCGTGGCTCGGCCTGGCGGCGGCCGAAGCGGCGCTGCGCACCCCAGGCGGGCACCGCGCCCGCCGCGTCTTCGCGGCGCTCGGCGACGGACGCGCGGCGCTGGTGCGGCTGATAGCGCTGCGTCGAGGCGGGCCGGTCCCGCTGGAGCTGGCCACACCGGACGAGCTCGCCAGGCCCGATTGGGAACGGCACCCGACCAGCTCCGCCGCCCGGTTCCGCTTCCGCGGCACCGGACCGGCCGAAGTGCTGGTGGACCGCCCCGAGCCCGGCCGCCCGGCCCTGGTGGAGTTCTCCGTGCGCCCGCCGACCGAGGACCTCTCGTTCCTCGGCGACCGTTCGCATCTTGACTTCGTGAGCCGCACCGAGGCCGCGACCGAGAGCTTCGAGGGCAAGAAGCTCACCGGAACCGCCCAGGGCGTCTTCCTGCTGCCCATCGGGATCACCCACCTGAAGGTCGCCTGCGATCCCAAGGCGAAGTGGACGCTGCGGCTGGCGCCCACCACCGAGGCGCCCGAGGTCACCGGCAGGCTGCGCGGGCAGGGCCCCGTGGTACTGCGCTGCACGGGACGCGGTGCGCGCCTGCTGCGCGCGCAGGCGCTGGCGAAGGACGAGAACTCCTACATCGGGTACGTCGACGCCGCCGGCGAGCGGCGGTCGCCGCGCTTCGGCGGGTTCCTCGGCGGCCTCGCCGCGGATCTGGTCGCCAACGGGATCGGCGAGGCACGCGGCGAGCGCTGGGTCGAGGGACCCGGCCTGGTCGTGGTCGACAGCGTCGGCCGCTGGGAGGTGGAGACCACCTCCGAGGGATCCGTCCCGAAGGCCGCGCGGCCGAAGGCGCCCACGGCCGAGCTGCACCGGGAGCTGCGCGAGCTGGTACGCGCACGCGAGCCGCTCTGGGAGTTGATGGCGCTACGCCTCTACCAGGCCCACACCGGGGCCGGCCGGATGCACGGGACGCCGTACCTGCGGGCTGTGATCAACGAGGTGTACCTCGCCGCCGAGGCCGAGCGGGAGCAGGCGCGGCAGCTCTGAGCCCCTTCGGCGGGCGCCGGGCCGGCCAGCGTCATGACGGGCGATCCACTCCAGTTGTCGCAGGATGTTCTCCGAGCGTGCCGGGCGGCGCACCGCGAGCACATCGATGCCGGTCTCGCCCGTCGAGGCACAGACGAACACGCTGCCGTCCAGGGCCATCATGGCGAAGCCCGGGTGGCCCGCGTGCACGCCGAGGAACGCCGATTCCGCGCCCCGGCCCATGATGTCCCAGGGGCCTGGTCCATCTCGTCGAACTCGGTGCCGCGGCAGCGCATGCGGCGGGCCGGGACGAGTTCCAGGGCGTCGAGTTGTGCGGCGGTGTCCTCACGCTCGTGCAGCTCGACGACGCCGACCGCGACGTCATCGCCCGCCTCCATGAGCCGGCGGGCCCTCGGCCAGCAGCGCGTACGTCTTCCCCGCTCCGGGGGCGATACCCAGGTAGAGGTGCAAAGTGCCCCGGGGGACGGTCGGCGTCATCCGCCCTCGCCTCCCTCGGGTCTGCTGTTGCCCTCACGTGCAGGATCCCGCGTGGTGCTGCGCATCGCATCTCGCCGTGCCCTGGGCAGGCCGGGGTGGTGGGAGTGGGCCGCAGGCAGCAGAGAAGCGTCTCACAGCCGTGCCAACGCCGAGGAGGCTGTCACGGTACCGAGGGCGGCGAGTTCGCCGTGGATTCGGCGCCACCCCCACGAGGGCTTCTCGCTGGCCAGGCGGATGATCAGGGCGCGGGTCCGACCGGACCGTGGGAGGTTCACGCCGCCGGTGCGGTTCCGGATTCGGTGGCGGCGGTGCGGCGGCGCATCAGCCAGCGGCGTAGTTCGTCGGCGCCCCACACGATCACGGGGTAGGGCAGGAGCAGCACCAGGTCGTGGGCGGGGAGGGCGGCGGTTTCGAGGAGGGATTGCAGGGGTGGGGCGTAGACGCAGGCCGCGGCGAGGACGAGTTCAGCCGCGATGGCCGCCAGCAGGTGGGGGTTGCTGGTGATGCCGATCGAGCGCAGGGACGCGTGTTGTGTGCGTACGGCGAAGGCGGTTCCGATCTGGCCTGCGATCATGCCGAGGAAGCTCATGGTGGTGGCCTGCTGGTAGACGTGGTGCAGCTCGCTTCCGGGGCCGACGGGGGCGCCGGGGTGCCAGCCGCCGGCGATGAGGACGGCGAAGAAGCCGGCCATCTGCAGGGCTGCGACGATCACGCCGAGGAACAGCCAGGCGCGCACCAGCATGGGACCGCGGATCACCGGTTCGGTGTGCGGGCGCGGTGGTCTGGTCATGGTGCCGGGCTCCATGGGCTCGCGGCTCAGGGCGAGGGAGGGCAGGGTTTCGGTTCCGACGTCGAAGGCGAGCAGTTGCAGGACGGTCAGGGGCAGCGGTACGGCTCCGCCGCCGAGGGCGAAGACGAGGAACGGGACGACCTCCGGGGTGGCGTGGGCGAAGATGTAGACGATGAACTTGCGGACGTTGTCGTAGACCTGTCGCCCGGCCTCGATGGCGGCGACGATGCTGGTGAAGCTGTCGTCGGTGAGGATCATGGTCGATGCCTCGCGTGCGACGTCGGTGCCGGAGCGTCCCATGGCGACGCCGATGTCGGCGCTGCGCAGGGCCGGTGCGTCGTTGACGCCGTCGCCGGTCATGGCGACGACGTGGCCTTGGGCGCGTAGGAGCTCGGCGATGTGGAGCTTGGCTTCGGGTGAGGAGCGGGCGAAGACGAGTTCTCGTTCGCCGGCAAGGACGTCGTCGAGCTGTTTTTCGTGCAGGTGCCCGAGGGCTTGGGCGTTGACCACGGTCGGCTGGTCGCCGCCGACGCCGACCTGGCGTGCGACCGCCTTGGCGGTGAGGGGGTGGTCGCCGGTGATGACGATGATGCGGATGCCGGCGGTGTGGCAGCGGGCGACCGCCTCGACGGTCCCAGGGCGGGGTGGGTCGAGCATGGTGACCAGACCGAGGAAGCACAGCTCGGTCTCGGCCTCCTTCCTGGGAGGCGGTGGCTGACCGGGCGGCAGGGCGCGGCGGGCGAAGGCGAGGACCCGTAACCCCTGGTTCGCGAACGCCTCGACTTGGACGGTGACCCTGATCCGTTCCTCCTCCGTGAGGGCGACCTGTTCGCCGTCCGGCGCGAGCCGGGTCTCGCACCGCGGCAGGACGGCTTCCGGGGCGCCCTTGGTGTGCAGCCAGTCGCGGTCGGCGGGTCCGGTGTCGAGGGTCGACATGAGTTTGCGTTGCGGTTCGAAGACGTAGGCGTGGCGGCGACGGCGGGTTCGGGTGTCCGGGTCCACGTCGGCGCCCAGGAGGCGGGCGGCGGCGAGCACGGCCACCTCGGTCGGATCGCCGGTGTCGCCGTGGCCGTTCGTGCCGAGGGCGGCGTTGTTGCAGGCCGCGGCGGCGGCGGCGAGGATGGCGAGGGTGGGGTCCGGCTCACCCGAGGGGGCGCCGGAGCGCAGGTCGGCTTGGGCGGTCGTGGTCCAAGTCGTCGCGGGCCGCATGTGGTTCTCGGTGAGGGTCCCGGTCTTGTCGGTGCAGATGACGTCGGTGGAGCCGAGGGTCTCCACGGCACTGAGGCGTTTGACCAGGGCGCCGCGACGGGCCAGGGCTCTGACCGCGACGGCCAGCGCGAGTGTGATGACGGGCAGCAGTCCCTCGGGGACGTTGCCGGCGAGCAGCCCGACCGCGAAGACGACGCTGTTCCTGATGGACAGGCCGGCGCCGAACACGGCGATGGGGACGAAGGCGATCGCCATGGCGATGGCGATGAAGGCGATCAGCCACGCCACGCGCCGTACCTGTGCCTCCAGGGGGCTGGGGCGCTCCTTGACCCGTTCGGACAGTGCGGCGATGCGGCCGAGCTGGGTGTGCATGCTGGTGGCGAAGACCACGCCCCGGGCCTCGCCGCCGGTGCAGGTGCTGCCGCTGAAGACGAGGTCCGGTGCGTCGAGGCGGTGGGCGCGAAGGTCGGTGAGCTCGGCGGAGCGCAGCACCGGGACCGACTCCCCGGTGAGGGTGGACATGTCGACGTCGACGGCACCGGAGAGCAGGCGGACGTCGGCCGCGATCCGCACACCCTCCTCGATGACCACCATGTCGCCGGGCACGAGTTGTCGCGCGTCGATGACCGCCGGCTCGCCGTCGCGGACCACCGTGACGTGCGGCGGCAGGTAGCGCGCCAGTGCCTCTACGGCGCGCTCGGCCTGGAGTTCCTGGACGAAGGCGAACAGGGCGTTGAGCACGATCACCAGGACCACGGCGATGGCCACGTTGCGGCTGCCCACCGCGTACGACAGCGCGGCGGCCACCCACAGCAGCAACGCCAGCGGGTGTGTCACCTGCCGCGCGAGCTCACCCGGCCACCGGCGTCCGCCCCGCCGCCGCAGTTCGTTCGGTCCGTACTGCAGCAACCGCCGCGCCGCCTCCCGCGCGGACAGGCCCCGCCGGGAGGTGTGCAGATGATGCAGGAGCAGGTCCGGCGGCTCGTCGGGAACGGGCTCCGCCAGAGACTGCACGCTCGCCTGGGCCTCACTCGCATCGGACATGCCTCACCCCGCCGGTGATCGTGAGGTTGACGTTCGTCAGGCACCCTGCGCAGCCTCGGGCCGGGGCA
This sequence comes from Kitasatospora sp. NPDC001175, assembly GCF_053598215.1. Classification (NCBI taxonomy): domain Bacteria; kingdom Bacillati; phylum Actinomycetota; class Actinomycetes; order Kitasatosporales; family Streptomycetaceae; genus Kitasatospora; species Kitasatospora sp. NPDC001175. The sequence continues at coordinate 7,801 of NZ_JBSFJU010000071.1, forward strand.
GGCTGCGCAGCCCACGTCGGGGGAGCGATCTCCCCCGAAGTACGGTCGAGGTTCAAGGATTCCTCCAGGAGTAATCGACAACTTTCGGGGGCCCGGCTGGGGATCCGAAGCGGTGACCGCGTTTCGGAAGGCAGCGTCCCAGCTGTTGAACCGGCGGGCGAGGCAGGGCACTCCGAAGAGGGCCCGCGTGTTCGACAGGCTACTCTGCGTGTCGACCATGGGGGCGCAGGCTTTTGGACACGCTGGCCCAGGCGTCGCACTCCCGTTCTCAGGCGCTGGAAACGGCAGGGCAAGCCGAGCCGAGCAAGACGAAAGCGAACGGCGACGATGATCCACCAAGGACCTGGCCGCCCCTGGGTCCCCTGCCCGGCTACCGTGTAAACGATTGCGCGGCTGCACTGGCCCCACCGAAGGCACAGCAACGCCGCACCAGCTCGTTCGTCACTGGCTAACTCGTGTTGGGCGACGAGCGGGCGGCGTTCACGAGCACATCGGCCGCCTCGGCCGGAAGGTCGAGGTGATGAATGAGCCACGGGACGTCATGGCCTTGCGTCGCGAAGAGCCACGCGACGTACAGCCGGTTGAGGCTTGGCGCATCCGGAGCGCGCAGAAGCGGTCGGACGGCCTCCATCGGGAATCCCTCGAGATCCTGGCGGCTGAACCAATCGCCGTCCGTGACCTCCGGCAGTGGGCGGCGGGCCTCTCGAACGGTTCGACGGGAGTGATGCAGGACCGCCGCGGTGGTGACGAACGCTGCGGCTGCGGCGCCGATGAGGGTGCCGCCGACCAGCGGACGGTCCTCGACCGGGGCGATGCAGAGAGTGATGATCTCCAGTAGCAGGAGGAGCAGGATGCCGAGCAGCGACATGCCTTCGCCTGTTCGCGGGCGGAATCCGGTTCCCATCCTGGCTACTCCTCCTGTCGTCATGATGCCCCGGATGCGGCCCAGTCGATCTGACCGGTTCAGGGGAGAGCCTCCTGCTCCGGCGGTCAATGCCGTCCTCCACGCGCCGGAGCGGCTCACGGACGCCTGACCCGATCAGAACTGGGAGGAGTCGGACGCCGCCGACGCCGACCTCATGGGGCGCATCCTGCTCCAACTGCCTCCCGGCTACGAGCTCCTCTTCGGCCGCCCCGAATCCGGCCACCGATCCTGACCCGCACCGCGCCGCCGCCACCGCGCGGCCGGCCCACCCGGAAAGCCACCGCCATGACACGGCAGCGCCACCTCCTGAAGCAGGTCCGCACCGCAGGCCGCTACATCACTGACCAGGAAGCCGAACGCGCCCTGGACGCGGTCCTGACCGCCCTCGGCTCCCAACTCACCGGCGACGAACGCTGCGAGCTGGCCGCCGTCCTCCCCGACCGTTCCCGCGCCACCTTCACCGCCCAGGTCCCCCTGCCCGAACCGGCCACGGCCCCCGCCTTCGTCGAAGCCGTCGCCTGCACCCTGAACACCAGCCTCACCAACGCCCGCTGGGACGTCTCCTCCGTCCTTGCCGCCCTCACCACCCTCGCAGGCGATCAGCTCACCGACCGCCTCCTGGCCCACCTGCCCCGCGGCTACGCGCTCCTGTTCGGCCGAGCCGACCTCACCGCCGCCTGAGAAGACGCCCGGCCCGGCTGGCGGCGCTGGCCATTGAGGGCGAGCGGGCCCCGGTGACCGCCGGCGTCCGTACCCGGGCACGCAGCCACCAGGCCGCACCGTCGCCCGTGACGGCCGGCGGGCAGAGCCGATCGCGCGGCGTTACGGAGTGGGCCGTAGTCTGCGGTCATGACTGACATCCTGGCCCCCACTCCCGCCGAAGCCTTCGAGCTGTTGCTGGCCGGCAACCAGCGGTTCGTCACTGGCTCGCCCGAGCATCCGAACCAGGACGCCGCGCGCCGCACCGAGACCGCCCCCGCGCAGAACCCGTTCGCGGTGCTGTTCGGGTGCTCCGACTCCCGCCTGGCAGCCGAGATCATTTTCGACCGGGGGCTGGGCGACCTGTTCGTCGTCCGCACCGCCGGACACGTCATGGGGCCGGAGGTGCTCGGCAGCATCGAGTACGGCGTGAGCGTGCTCGGCTCCCCCCCTGGTCGTGGTGCTCGGCCACGACTCCTGTGGCGCGGTCGCCGCGACGAGGGCCGCCGTCGAGGAGGGCACCACCGCGGACGGCTACGTGCGGGACGTGATCGAGCGGGTGACCCCCAGCGTCCTGGCCACCCGCGCCGCCGGGCACACCGATGACGCGGACTTCGTAGCCGAACACACCCGGCACACCGTCGACCTGCTGCTGGATCGCTCCCGCACCCTCGCCGAGGCGGTCGACGGCGGCCGGGCCGCGGTGGTCGGCCTGTCCTACCGCCTGGTCGACGGCACCGCCCACCTGGTCACCGCCCTCGGGCTGGACCTGCCGGTCGACACCGCAGCGGCGTGATCCTCAGCGTTCCCGCAGGTGCGGAGCGGCCGTCAGTGGGGGCGCTCGGGCCGGCGTCCCGGTGGCTGGGAGGGTTCTGGCAGGGCGGTGGGCGGCTTGAGGGGGCGGGTTTCCACGTTGCCGCAGCGTACGGTCACGGTCTGTCCGCAGTGCTGGATCTGGATCGGTTCTCCCTCCGTCAGGGTGTATGAGGCCTGTGTGCGCGTGATCTCGACCCGCAGGCATCGCTGCCGGACCTGTACCGAGAAGGCCAGTCGGCTGAGCCCGAATCCACCGAGGTGATTCGAGAATGATCACGTCCGGGGTCTGGTTGGGGGTGACTGGGTAGAGGGCGTGGGGTGTCCGCTGGTCTGCCCAGCTCTTCCACGTCTGCTCCGGTCGGGCCCTGTCGGGCTGGTGGTCAGGTTGTTGATCAGACCGGTGGTGGGTGGGCGGCGTTGAAGAGGTCGGTGAACGCGTGCTGCCAGGGCCAATGGCCGGGCAGATGGAGCGTCAGCCGTCTGGCCGGGCGGGCGATGCGGGCCGGGACGTGGATCAGGTGATCGCGCAGGGTTCCGGTGGTGGCCCTCGCGTGGAAGGTCCCGGCGAGGGCTCCGGCGGCCCGCAGCAGGTTGTGGGCGATGGCCCACAGGGTCAGCCATGCGTTGTTCGCCTGGAAATTGCCGGAGGGCAGGTGAGCCAGTACTGATCCCTTGCCGTCCGCGATGACCTGCTCGATCGTGGCGTGCTGCCGGTGGTGGAGCTCGGCCTGCAGCATGGTGAACGGGCTGTCGGTGAACACGGGGTGGTAGCGCCAGGTGGTGAACAACTCGCCCTGTCCGGCGGCTGCTTCGGCGCCCCGGCGGCGGACCCGGCGCACGATCAGGCGAGCGGTGGTCTGTTCGGCCTTCTTGCGTCCGGAGAACGCGGTGTAGCGGGTCTCGGCTACCTCGGCGTCGGAGACCAGCTCGCCGGTGTCCGGGTCCACGAACGCCTCGGGGTAGCGGATCGGTGTCCAGGCGTCCTCGCCGATCGCGCTGATCGCGGCGGCGATAACCCGCCTGCCGCGTCGGTGGGGCGGGTCGCGAGGGCGGCCAGTGTCCGGGGCGCGTGCAGCACTGCGGCCGCCAGCCGGGCGGATGCGGCGCGCACGCCGCCGTTCACCTGCTCGCGCAGCGCACCCCACGATCCGATCGGCTCACCCACGGGCGGCTCGCACTGCCACTTGTGTGAGGCGTGTCTACGCCGACGGCTGTGCAGCAGGGCCAGCATCTGCATGCCGCCGAGCCCGTCGGTGAGGCTGTGGTGCGTCTTGAGCAGGTAGACGGCCGGCCCCCCGTCCGGGCCCTCGATCAGCAATGCCTGCCACGGCGGTCGAGCCGGGTCGAAGGGCTCGCTGACGACCGTCTGGCACACCCGCAGCGCCTGTTCGAACGTCGCCGGTGTCGGCAGGTGCTGGCGCCGGACGTGGAAGCTCAGGTCGAAGTTCGGGTCCACGGCCCAGAGGGGGGTTGCCCAGGCGCAGCGGCGTGTCCACGACGCGCATCCAGGCTCGGGGGAGGATCCGGGTGGCCCACTCGTGCGCGGCCAGGAACCGGTCCCAGTCGGGCGTGCGGTCGAGGACCTCCAATGCGGCCACCGGAGAGCGCAGCCTGGGGTCTGCCTCCAGGCGCCACAGCATCGCCTCGAAGTCCGGACTCCCGCCCATCGCGACCCCCAGACGGGTCATCTCGGCAACCCCTCGGCTGATCACCAGAGCCCGGGTGTTGTCCCCGGTCCCCAGACCATCCGCCATCCCGGCGGCGATCGCAACGACGTTCTTGACCGCGCCGCCGACTTCCACACCGATCACGTCGGTAGCCGTGTACACCCGGAAGCGGCTCGTGCGCATCAGGCTCTGCAGGCGCTGCGCGACGGACAGATCAGGGATCGCCAGGACCGCCGCAGCGGCCAGCCCCTCGAGCACCTCCTTCGCCAGGGTCGGCCCGGACAAGACGCCGGCGGGATGGCCGGGAAGCTCCTGCGTGATCACCTCGGTCATCCGCTTGTTGGTGTGCTCCTCGAAGCCCTTGGCGGCACTCACCACGGGGATCCAGGGGCGGACTCGGGGCGCCAGCTCCGCCAGGACCTGCCGGAACGCGTGCGTCGGCACGGCCATCACGACCACGTCCGCCTGCTCGGCGGCATCGGACAGCACCGCCGTTGCCCGCAGTTCCGGATGCAACGGCTGGCCCGGCAGGTAGTCTGGGTTCTCGTGCGCTGCGGTGATCCGCTCGGCCAGTCCCGGCTCCCGCGCCCACAACAGCACCGGACCAGCACCGGACCATTGCGGGCGGCGAGCGACGCGATGGCGGTTCCCCAGGAGCCGGCGCCGACCACCGTCATCCGCGGCGTGCGCATACCGCCAGGCTGAGCAGGCGAGCAGGGCGACTCAAACGCAGTCCGGGGACGACCGCCTGAAGCCACCCGAGCGGCAACGCGGCAGAGTGCGAGAGCAGCGGTCGACCCGTTCGCCCCGCGTGCGCCGCACCGACGCGGCTGAAAGACTGGAGATTCCCCCGTGCAGGGTCGAACGGCAATCACCATCTCCTGGCCGGGAGGTTCTCCGTGCACCCCGAACCCGACAACGGCGCATCCCCGTCCGCGCCGCTGGATGACCGGGAGTTCGCCGAGGTCGATGCCCAGTGGCGTGCCGCGAACTACCTCGCGGTCGGGCAGATCTACCTGCTGGCCAACCCGCTGCTGCGCGAGCCGCTGCGTCCCGAGCACGTCAAACCCCGGCTTCTCGGCCACTGGGGTACCTCACCGGGGCTGAACCTCGTCTACACCCACCTCAACCGGGTGATCAAGGTCCGCGATCTGAACGCCATCTGCGTCTGGGGCCCCGGCCACGGGGGACCTGCCGTGCTCGCCGGTTCCTGGCTGGACGGCAGCTACACCCGGACCTACCCGGACATCACCCGCGACGAGGCCGGCATGGCGAAGCTGTTCCGCCGGTTCTCCTTCCCCGGTGGCGTACCCAGTCACGTCGCCCCGGAGACGCCCGGCTCGATCCACGAGGGCGGGGAGCTGGGCTACTCCCTCTCCCACGCCTACGGCGCCGCGCTGGACAACCCCGACCTGCTGGTCGCTTGCGTGGTCGGCGACGGCGAGGCGGAAACCGGCCCGCTGGCCGCCTCCTGGCACTCCAACAAGTTCCTCGACCCCGTCCATGACGGCGCGGTGCTGCCGATCCTGCAACTGAACGGCTACAAGATCGCCAACCCCACCGTGCTCGCCCGCATCCCCCAGGCGGAGCTCGACGAACTGCTGCAGGGCTACGGTCACGAACCGATCCACGTCACCGGCGACGACCCACACACGGTGCACCAGGACATGGCCGCCGCCATGGACCGGGCACTCACCACGATCGCCGCCATCCAGAGCGCCGCCCGCACCGAGGCCGTCACGGCACGGCCGCGCTGGCCGATGATCGTGCTGCGCACCCCGAAGGGCTGGACGGGCCCGCACGAGGTGGACGGCGTGCCGGTGGAGGGAACGTGGCGCGCCCACCAGGTCCCGCTGGCGGAAGTACGCGACAACCCCGACCACCTGCGGCTACTGGAGTCGTGGCTGCGCTCGTACCGTGCCGAGGAGCTGTTCGACGAACACGGCCGCCCCCGGCAGCAGGTGCTCGCCTGCCTGCCCGAGGGCGAGCGCCGCCTGGGCGCCAACCCGCACGCCAACGGCGGACTGCTCACCCGCGAACTACCCGTGCCGCCGCTGGAGAACTACGCCGTCGACCTCGACAAGCCCGGCACCAGCCTGCACGAACCCACCCGTGTCCTCAGCGACCTGCTGGAACAGGTGATGGCGGACACCGCCGAGCGCCGCGACTTCCGACTCGTCGGCCCGGACGAGACCGCCTCCAACCGCCTGCAGGCCGTGTACCAGGCCACCGGAAAGGCATGGCAGGCCGAGGTGCTGCCCACCGACGAACACCTGACACGCGACGGGCGGGTGATGGAGATCCTCTCCGAACACACCTGCCAGGGCTGGCTGGAGGGCTACCTGCTGACCGGCCGGCACGGCCTGTTCTCCTGCTACGAGGCGTTCATCCACATCGTCGACTCGATGGTCAACCAACACATCAAGTGGCTGCGCACCACCCGCCGCCTGCCCTGGCGCGCCCCCATCCCCTCGCTCAACTACCTGCTCACCTCGCACGTCTGGCGCCAGGACCACAACGGCTTCTCGCACCAGGACCCCGGCTTCGTCGACCACGTCCTCAACAAGAGCCCCGAAGCGGTGCGGGTCTACATGCCGCCGGACACCAACACCCTGCTGGCCACCGCCGAGCACGTCCTGCGCAGCCGCGACTACGTCAACGTCGTGGTCGCCGGCAAGCAGCCGTGCTTCGACTGGCTCACCCTGGACGAGGCCCGGGAGCACTGCGCGCGCGGCGCGGGAATCTGGGAGTGGGCCGGGAACGAGGACGGCACCCGGGAGCCGGACGTCGTGCTGGCCTGCGCCGGCGACGTACCCACCCAGGAAACCCTGGCCGCCGCCGACCTGATCCGACGCCACCTGCCCGACCTGACGGTACGGGTGGTCAACGTCGTCGACATCGCCCGCCTCATGCCCGCCGAAGAGCACCCGCACGGCATGCCCGCCAACGAGTACGACTCCCTCTTCACCCGCGACAAACCCGTCATCTTCGCCTACCACGGCTACCCCTGGCTCATCCACCGCCTCGCCTACCGCCGCACCGGACACCCCCACCTGCACGTACGCGGCTACAAAGAAGAGGGCACCACCACCACACCCTTCGACATGGTCGTCCGCAACGACCTCGGCCGCTACCGCCTCGTCATGGACGTCATCGACCGCGTCCCCGGCCTCGCCGTACGCGCCGCGATCGTCCGCCAACAGATGACCGACGTGCGCACCCGCCACCACTCCTGGATCCGCGAACACGGCGTCGACCTACCCGAGGTCGCCGAATGGACATGGCCGCACTGACCGTTCGCGTCCGATCCGCGCGATCCCCGGTACGCCACCGCGTCCGCACCGCGCGATGCCCGGCCCGGCCCTGACCACCGCCGACCGTTCACGACAGGTCCGACGAGAAGGTACGACAACAACTACCCGTGGCAGCAGACCAGCCTGGTGGAGGACGGAGTAGGGGCGTGACCCGCAGCGTGTACATCACCGGCGTCGGACGCGGTGACGGCCGCGAGGTCGTCGACCTGGGAATGATGGAGCTGCTCACCCGCCACGTAGCGCGGGTGGGCGTGTACCGCCCCTTGACCCGTGAGGGCCCCGACCACTTGTTCGACCTGCTGCGCTCCCGCTACCGGCTCTCCCAGGTCCCGGCCACCGCCCATGGCATGAGCTACCCACACGGCGCGTCGCTCCAGGCCGAACACGGCACCGACGAGCTGGTCTCCCGCCTGGTCGACCGCTTCCACGCCGTCGCCCGCGAGCACGAGGTCGTGCTCGTCCTCGGCTCCGACTACCACGACACCCGACTGCCCGCAGAGCTGACACTCAACGCCCGCCTCGCGAACGAGTTCGGCGCCTGCGTGCTCATCGTCGTGGGCGGCATGCGCCAGAGCGCCGATTCAGTCGTCACCGAGATGCACAACGCGCACCTCGCCTTCACCGCGCAGCACCGCGACGTCGTCGCCGTGATCGCCAACCGGGTCGCCCCCGACTGCGCCGCACAGGTCGCCGAGCGTCTCAAAGGGCGCCTGCCGGTGCCGGTCTACATCCTGCCCGAGGACGCCTCACTCGCCGCCCCCACCGTGGCCCAAGTGGTCCAGGCACTCAACGGCGAGGTACTTCTCGGCAACGACACCGGGCTCGCCCGCAGCGCACTCGACTACGTCTTCGGCGGCGCGACGCTGCCCACCCTGCTGCCCGCGCTGAGTCCCGGCTGCCTCGTGATCACCCCCGGCGACCGATCCGACCTCGTCGTCGGATCGCTGGCCGCACTCGGCCGGCGCCCCCGCGATCGCCGGAATACTGCTCACCCTGGGACAGCGACCGGGACCCGACATCATGACACTCGCCGACCGACTGGCACCCGGCACACCGGTGATTTCGGTGGCCAGCCGCTCCTTCCCGACGGCCACCGCGTTGTCCACCCCGGAAGGCAAGCTGACCGCGGCCACCCCCCCGCAAGGCAGAGGTCGCGCTCGGACTGTTCGAGACGCACGTCGACACCCGTGAACTCACTCGCCGCCTGTCCATGACCCGCAGCACCAGAGTCACGCCGATGATGTTCGAACACCAACTGACGAACGGGCCAGCTCGAGCCGCCGCCACATCGTGCTACCCGAAGGCACCGAGGAGCGCATCCTGCGCGCCGCCGGCGTGCTGCTGCGCCGTAACGTCTGCGATCTCATGCTCCTCGGTGAGGAGAGCGCAGTCCGCAAGCGGGCCGCCGACCTCGGCATCCACCTCGACCTCGAGGCCGGGGAACACGAAGAGGGCGCCATCTGCCGGATCGTCGATCCGCAGCACACGCCACCGCGCGAGTCCTTCGCACAGACCTACGCCAAGCTCCGCGCCCCCAAGGGCATCACCCTCGCGATGGCCCACGACCGGTCATCAAGACGGCGGCGGGCGTCTCGATCGTCTCCTCGGTCTTCTTCATCTGCCTGCCCGATCAGGTACTGGTATACGGCGACTGTGCGATCAACCCGGATCCGAACGCGGAACAGCTGGCCGACATCGCCATCCAGTCGGCACAGACCGCCGCGCAGTTCCACATCGAGCCGCGGGTGGCGATGCTGTCCTACTCCACCGGGACCTCCGGGGCGGGCGCGGACGTCGACTAAGGTGCGAGAAGCGACCGCGATCATCCGCGAACGCTGTCCCCGGCTGCCGGTCGAGGGCCCGATCCAGTACGACGCCGCGGTGGACCCCGGGGTAGCGGCCACCAAGTTGCCCGGCTCGAAGGTGGCGGGCCACGCCACCGTGCTCATATTCCCGGACCTCGATACGGGCAACAACACTTACAAAGCCGTCCATCGCTCGGCAGGCGCGATCGCCATCGGACCGGTGCTGCAAGGACTGCGCAAGCCGGTCGACGACCTGTCACGCGGCGCCCTCGTCCAGGACATCGTCAACACCGTCGCCATCACCGCGATCCAGGCACGGGCGGAACCCAGAGCCCGGCCCGTCGACACGTTGAGGTCCGCGGCGCCGACGGGGGCGACCGAGCTGGAACTGAGGGACGGCCGCGCGGTCGCGGCCGTAGGTGAAGCGCGTGTGTGGCGCGGTGCAACGTCGCGAGGAGGACGGCACCCATGGATCCAAGCAGCGGTTACGCCGTGGCCTCGCCGGTCGACCAGTATCTGGGCTTCCGGTCCCTCGCGTGCGGCGACTACGGGTTCGACGAGGACGGCGCCGACGGCCACGACCGCCACAACAGTCTCATGCACCTGATTGCGGAGACGACAGGTCATCGCCCTGATGGCTGCTCGTACCTCACGGCGAGGGCGTCCGTGGTCGCCAACGCCGGGGAGCAGGTGTCGATGGTCGACGGCTCTCCGCTCCCCGGCCCTTCTCGCCGGGGATGACCCGTAGCCATGCGGAGGTCCGGTTCATCCCCCACGCTGGAACGAAGGGGGTGACGGAGGGAGTAATGGGATGCAGATCGTTGTGGACCTCACACGCTGCCAGGGCTATGCGCAGTGCGTGTTCCTCGCGCCGGAGGTGTTCCAGCTGCACGGGCAGGAGGGGCTCCTGTACACCCCGGCCGTTCCCGACGACCAGCTGGAGCGCGTGCGCCAGGCCGCGGCGGCGTGCCCGGTCCAGGCCATCCTCCTCGGCAAGGAGGTGAGCCCCGGTGGCCGCTGACCTTCGAGAAGGCCGGATCGTCATCGTCGGCGCGTCGCTGGCCGGGTTGCGGGCCGCCGAGGCGCTGCGCGAGGAGGGCTTCACCGGCTCACTGACCATGGTCGGGGACGAGCCCCATCCGCCCTACGACCGACCGCCGCTGTCCAAGCAGGTCCTGCTCGGCCAGGTCCCGGCGGACTCCACCGCTCTGCCGATGCGCCGGGACCCGGACGCCGACTGGCGGCTCGGAGTCCGTGCCACCGGCCTGGACCCTCTCAAAAAGCGAGTAGTGCTGGCCGACGGCGAGTCGCTGCCGTTCGACCGGCTGCTGATCGCCACCGGCACCCGGGCCAGGCCCTGGCCCAAGGCGGAGGAGGCCGCCCTGGACGGAGTGTTCACGCTGCGTACCCGCGAGGACGCCGCCGGGCTGGCCGAGCGGCTGGCCGCGGGGCCGCGGCGGGTGCTGGTGATCGGCGGGGGCTTCACCGGCTCGGAGATCGCCTCGGCCTGCCGGGAACGCGGTCTCGACGTCACGGTCACCGAACGCGGCCCCGCCCCCCTGGTGGGCGCGCTCGGCGGCACCTTGTCGAAGCTCGCGGCCGCCATGCAGCGCAACAACGGGGTGGACCTGCGCTGCGGGGTTACCGTCACCGCCCTGCGCGGCGACGGGAACGGCCGGTTCACCGGTGCGGACCTGTCCGACGGCAGCCGTGTGGAGGCGGACGTGTGCGTCGCGGCTCTGGGGGCGGTCCGCAACGTCGAATGGCTGGCGGACTCCGGACTGGCGGCAGGCCCGCGCGGGATCGCCTGCGACGCCGGGTGCCGGGCCTTCGACATGTACGGCATCGTCACCGACGACGTCTTCGTGGCCGGTGACGTCTCCCGCTTCCCCCACCCACTGTTCGGCTACCAGATGCTCTCCCTGGAACACTGGGGCAACGCGGTCGCGCAGGCCGAGGTGGCCGCCCACAACATGGTCAATCCCGGACCCCTGCGCCGCCCCCACCTCGCCCTCCCGACGTTCTGGTCGGCCCAGTTCGGGCTCAACATCAAGTCCGTGGGCGTGCCCACCTTCTCCGACCACGTGGTCATCGCCCAAGGCACGCTGGAGGAGCGTCGCCTGGCGATGGTCTACGGCTACCAGGGCCGGGTCACCGCCGCGGTCACCGTCGACATGGCCAAGTCACTCGACTACTACACGCACCTGATCGAGACCGCCGCCCCCTTCCCACCCGCGCCCGGCGCGTCCGACCGCCCGCTCGCGGCCGAGATCCCGCTCCCCTCCGACGTGCCCGATCCGAAGGCTCTCTCCCACGGCCCCACCGTCGCGCTCACCGGCCACCTGCCCGACCGCCGACTGACCGTGGTCCAGCCCACCTGACCCACATCCCGCCCAACCACGAGGAGCCCCGCCCCATGGCCGCCGCCGACACCCTCCTGGAACGGATCACCGACTACGCCAACCGCCCCAACCCCTACCCGCTCTACACGGAACTGCGCGAAGCCGGTCCCGTCGTGCGGCAGGCGGACGGCAGCTACCTGATCGGCACCTACCACGAGATCACCGCGCTCCTCCACGACCCACGCATCAGCGCCGATCCGCGCAACCTCACCGCCCCGTCCACGCAGCCATCCAAGGAGACACCGAAACCGCCGTTCCTACGGCTCGACGACCCCGAGCACCACAGACTGCGCAGCCTGGCCATGCGACCGTTCGGCCCGCCGCACAGCCCCGGCCGCATCGACGCCATGCGCGGCCAGATCACCGAACTCACCGAGGAACTGCTCCAGAACCTCCAGGACCGCACCGCGATCGACATCGTCGACGACTTCGCCTACCCACTGCCCGTCACCGTCATCTGCCGGCTGCTCGGCGTCCCACAGGAGGACGAACCACGGTTCCGGCAATGGTCCGACGCGATCGTCGCCTCCGCCGACGTCAGACCCGACGAGGAGGCTTCCGCCGAGCGGGACCGGGCCGGCGAGCAGGCACGGATCGAGATGGGCCAGTACCTGGTAAACCTCGCCGAACAACGCCGCGACCATCCCACCGGCGACATGCTCTCCGCCTACATCAACGAACCCGACCCGGCCATGCGGCTCACCCACGAGGAACTCGCGGAAACCGCCGTACTGCTCCTCATCGCCGGACACGAAACCACCGTCAACCTCATCACCAACGGAGTCCTCACCCTGCTACGCCACCCCGACCACCTGGACCGGCTGCGCCGCGAACCCGACCTGCTACCGGCCGCGGTGGAGGAGCTGCTGCGCTACGAGCCCCCGGTCCACATGCGCCAACGCATCCCCCTCGCCGACGTGGACATCGCCGGCACCACCCTCCCCAAGGGCACCTCCGTCGTACTCGCGCTGGCCTCCGGCAACCGCGACCCCAAGCGGTTCCACGATCCCGACCGGTTCGACCCCACCCGCCCGGACAACCAGCACCTCGGTTTCGGCAGCGGCATCCACCTGTGCTACGGCGCACCACTCGCCCGTATCGAAGCCCAGGCCGCACTCGGCGCACTGATCCCCCACCTCCCCAGCGCAACCCTCCTCCAGGACCCACCCCCCTACCGGCACGCCGCCATGCTCCGCGGACCCCGCCACCTCCCCATCCGACTCTGACCGACCACAACGCTGCCCGCGACCAGTTCTGGCGCCCGCGCAAAGGCCCCCAACACTGCGGGCACCGGAGAGAGTATTGACATCCAGGTCGCACGGTCCGCCCCTGGGTGTGTTGCCGCCAGACCGGGTCGTACTTGTAGCCGACCATCTCACGATCTTCTCGCCTGCCCGGCCCCGATCCAGCGGCAAGGCCGGGCATAGCTTGCCCGGCCCGATCTCACAGAACATTCGTCGAACGAAGTCAACTGCCAAAGCGACAGGTAGTCAGTCGCCGTAGTCGCCGTAGTCGCCGCCGTCACCGCCGTGGCGCCCGAAGTCGTCAAAGCCGTAGCCACCAGTTGGCGGGAGCCTCCCAGCCGAAGGTTGGATGGCGGGCCGCCATGCGCCCGCCGTGACTGCCGCCTGGTGCGCCGTAGGCCGGTCATGCTGCGGCATTGCCAGATCGCCTCGCGAATGTACCGGACTGCGGACCCACCGCTACCCTCGGGTGCCCGCCGCGAGCGCGGAGAATCCTGGGAAGCCGAGCTTCTCCAGCGTCGTGCTGCGGCAGACGCCGGGGATGACGACCGCCAGGTCGCCAAGCTGGCCGGATCGCGGTCGCCGACCCCTCCACCGCGCCTGGCGACTGAAGGACGCCCTACGAGCCGTCTTCGCCCTGGCCAAGCACCGCCCAAAGCCGATCAGGCCGCCAACCGGATCCGACGCGGCAGGGCCGGGGGCCGGCCGCCCGGGTTCGACAAGGACCGCTAAGTGCGCCTCGCCGTGCTCCGGATGCGCGCGGCTCGCGAACGCCCAGATCAGCTGCGCCGGGTCGGCGATGTCGAAGTCGTGCTCGACCAGCAGCAGTTTGGGTACGCCGAAGGCGAGCTTGCCGGCGCCGAACACCACCTCGCCGACCCGCTGCGCCATCTCCTTCGACCCCAGGCCCGAGTCCTCGTGCCCCGACGGCTTCAGTGCGACGACCCACCAGTGCGCCGCGGACTCCAGCACACCTCAGCACGCTGACACGGGAACCCCCGCCTCGCGCAGCACATGCACCATCTCCGCGGCGTTCGGAAGGCCCCAGCCCGTGTGGTCCTCCTCGACCGGCGCGCCGGCCACCGCCACCGGCAGGATCGCGTCGTTCCGGTGGGTGACCGCCGTGACGTGCAGGACCGGCTTGGGCGAGTGGCTGCCGCGGTCGAGGTACCCCGGGTACTCGCCCATCGGGCCCTCCTCGACCAGATCGGTCCGGGAGACGTACCCCTCGATGGCGATCTCGGCGGTGGCCGGTACGAGCAGGTCCACCGTCTCGGCCTTCACCAGCTCCAGCGGCTCGCCGAAGTAGGCGCCGAGGAAGTGCGACTCGTCCTCGCCCTCCGGCAGCGGCATCCCGCCGACGTAGGGCAGCCCGGGTTCGACGCCGAGCGCGACCGCGACCGGCATGTCCTCGCCGCGTTCGGTCCACTGCGCTCGGATCATGCCCAGGTGCTGCGGCGGCGGGATCAGACAGGCCAGGCGGTTGCGGTCGACCAGCATCATCCGGTTGATCGACCAGTTGGTCCACGCCCCGTCGGGTGTCCTGGCGATGTTCATGCCGAAGGACTGGATGTAGCGGCCGCCGCCGCCGTCGTGGATCAGCGGGGTCGGGAACTTCAGGAGGTCGACGTCGTCGCCCTTCATGACGTTCTCCTTGCACGGCGCCGCGGCTCGGTCCACCTCCACCGGAGGGATCGGCTCGCGCCGCCGGGCGTCGGCGAGGGCGGTGACGATCTCGGCGCCCCCGGTGTCGGCGGGCAGGCCGAGAGCGAGCGCGATCCGGCTGTAGGTCAGGCCCGGCTGGGCCGACAGGCCGCCGGGCGCCGACAGCACCCGGAATCCCTCATCGATGTCGGTGATGGTGTTGAACAGTGGTGCTGGGGCCCGTAGTTCATAGGTACGGCGTGCCACCGCGCCGAGCTCCAGCCGCCAGTCGACTTCCTTGTCGATCGGCTGGATCTCGCCGATGGCATCCAGCGCGGCTATGAAGTCGCGCAGGCTTTTGAGATGTTCCACGACAGTCCTCCTCGCTCGGGAACTGACGGTAGGCACACCGGATATCGCGGCTCTAACGCCGAAACATCGCGGCCCGGGGCTGCCGTCCCAGACCGTTCCTTCAGCAGGGTGCGTGCCCATCGCTCGGCGAAGGTGTCCGAGTGCGGGCTCCGACACCTGATCTGGCTGGTCGGGTCGGGTGGGAGGGGGACACGGCCGTCCCCGTCACTCGGGCGGTACCGCGGCCGGTCTGGCACTGGGGTTGCGGCTGGCCGGACTGCGCACTCGGGTGCTGGGAGTCGTGGTCAACGACACCCTCCGCCTGGACACACCGACGCTCACCAAGTCGGCGCGGAAGTCACTGGCGCTGCTACGGGACCGGGGCGTCGGCCTGCCGGAAGCCGAGTCCAGCCCATCCGACGTGGTCACGGAGTACGGATGGCTCGGCACCGGCTACGCGCACCCCACCGCGCAGGGCGCGGCAGCGCTCGACCGGGCGAGGTCCGAGGCCGGTCGAGCGCTGGAGCAGACCTACACCACCAAGGCCTTCGCAGCGTTCCTGGAGCTGGACGCGGCCGGTCGCTTCGGCGGGGAGCCCGTGGTCCTTCTCAACACCTTCGGCCCCAGGTAGCCGCCCGGCGGGGGCGCTCGCGACAGGCAGGACAGTCGCAGCCGTCGACGCTTCGGACCGGCGCGAGATCAACGCGCGGCAGTGGGATCCGTGTGCGCACGGTAGAGGTAGCGGCGGGGAATGCTCCCGGCCCGGGGTCGCCGGGCGGTGCACGCGTCGCACACGCACGTGGGGAGAGCCACATGACCAAGAGAACCGTGCGGACGCCTGCCGCGCCAGGCATCCTGATGGATCCACTCCGCAACCGGGGCGTGGCGTTCACGCAGGCGGAACGGGACGAGCTGGGCCTGACCGGGCGGTTGCCGTCCGGGGTGCTGCCGCTGGAGCAGCAGGCGCAGCGCGCTTACCAGCAGCTGCAGGCGCAGGGCAGTGACCTTGCCAAGAACGTGTACCTGGAACAACTGCACGACCGCAACGAGATCCTGTACTACAAGATGCTCACAGATCACCTGGTGGAGCTGTTGCCGATCGTGTACGACCCCACGGTCGGCGAGGCGATCGAGAAGTACTCCCACGAGTACCGCCGCCCGCGAGGCGTCTTCCTGTCCATCGACCGGGCGGACGACATCGAGAAGGCCTTCGCCACGCTCCAGCTCGGGCCCGATGACGTGGATCTGATCGTGTGCACCGATGCCGAGGAGATCCTGGGCATCGGCGACTGGGGCGTGGGCGGGATCCAGATCTCGGTGGGCAAACTGGCGGTCTACACCGCGGCGGCCGGCATCGACCCGAGCCGAGTCGCCCCCGTGTCACTGGACATGGGCACGGACCGTGAGTCACTGCTGAACGACCCGCTGTACCTGGGCAATCGGCACCCCCGGGTCCGCGGCGCCGACTACGACGCGTTCATCGAGAAGTACCTGCGGATCGCGTCCTCGATGTTCCCGGGTGCGCTGCTGCACTTCGAGGACTTCGGCCCCGACAACGCCCGGCGGATCCTAGAGACCTACGGCGGCACCTACAGGATCTTCAACGACGACATGCAGGGCACCGGCGCCATCACCCTGGCTGCCGCGCTGTCGGCCGTCAAGGTCAGCGGCGTGCCGATGCGGGACCAGAAGCTTCTCGTGTTCGGCGCCGGCACCGCGGGAGTCGGCATCGCCGACCAGTTGCGCGACGCGATGATCCGCGACGGCGCGGATCCCGGGCAGGCCACCGCGCAGGTGTGGCTGATCGACAAGCAGGGACTGCTCACCCGGGACATGACCGACCTGCGGGACTTCCAGCGGCCCTACGCGCGTGACCCCGCGGACGTCGCGGACTGGGCCAGGGCCGACGGGGCCATCTCGCTGCTGGAAACCGTCCGGCGGACGGCGCCGACCATCCTGCTGGGGACCTCCACGGCGCACGGGGCGTTCACCCGCGAGGTCGTCGAGGCCATGACCGAGGGCACCGAGCGGCCGATCATCTTCCCGATCTCCAACCCCACCTCCCGCATCGAGGCCATGCCCGCCGACGTCATCGCCTGGTCCGGGGGGAAGGCGCTGGTGGCGACCGGCATCCCCGTCCCGCCCGTGGAGTTCGACGGCGTGACCTACGAGATCGGGCAGGCCAACAATGCGCTGCTGTACCCGGGGCTGGGCCTGGGCACCATCGTCTCCGGGGCGTCCCGGGTGACCGCGGGCATGCTGCTCGCCGCCGCGCAGGCGGTCGCGGACCAGGTCGACCCGACCGGACCGGGGGCCTGTCTGCTGCCGCCGGTGGAGAACCTCCGGGCGTCCTCGGCGATCACCGCGACGGCCGTGGTCGAGGCCGCGCTCGACGAGGGCGTGGCCACCGCCAAGCCGGCCGACCCCGGCCAGGCTGTTCGGGAGGCCATGTGGGCGCCGGTCTACGGGAACGGAGTGACGTCATGACCGCGCAGCACTCCGGCGTCGACCGGGTCGCGGAGGACCAGGCCCCGAAGATCCTCGATCTCCCGATCGGCCTGGACGCGACCGGTACCCGGCGGGAGACCGACTCCATGGGCGCCATCGACGTCCCCGCCGACCGCTACTGGGGGGCGCAGACCCAGCGCTCCCTGATCCACTTCTCCATCGGGGACGACCGGATGCCCAAGGCCGTCTACCACGCCTACGGCCACGTCAAGAAGGCGGCCGCGATCGTCAACGGGCGTGCCGGGCGGCTACCGGCCTGGAAAGCCGACCTGATCGGGAAAGTGGCTGACGAGGTCATCGCGGGCGAGCTCGACGACCACTTCCCGCTCTACGTATGGCAGACCGGATCCGGCACGCAGTCCAACATGAACACCAACGAGGTGATCAGCAACCGGGCGATCCAACTGGTCGGCGGCGAACTGGGCAGCAAGTCCCCGATCCACCCCAACGACCATGTCAACATGGGGCAGTCGTCCAACGACACCTTCCCCACCGCCATGCACATCGCCGCGGTCAAGTCGGTCCACGAGCGCCTGCTGCCCAGTGTGCAGGCGCTGCGGCAGGCTATCGAGGTCAAGGCCGGGCAGTGGCACGACGTGGTGAAGATCGGCCGCACCCACCTGGAGGACGCGGTCCCGCTCACCGTCGGGCAGGAGTGGTCCGGCTACGCCCACCAGTTGAAGCAAGCCGTCGACCGGGTCACCGGGTCCGCCGAGGGCCTGTACGAGCTCGCCGCGGGCGGTACCGCGGTCGGCACCGGGCTGAACGCCCCGCCCGGATTCGCCGAGCAGGTCGCCGCTGAGATCGCCTCTGCGACCGGCTTCCCGTTCACCGCCGCCGCCAACAAGTTCGCCGCCCAGGGCGGCCTGGACGCGATGGCCGGCGCCTCCGCCGGGCTGAGGGCCCTCGCCGTGCCGCTGATGAAGATCGCCAACGACATCCGGTGGCTGGCCTCCGGTCCACGCTGCGGCCTGGGGGAGTTGATCCTCCCGGCGAACGAGCCGGGCTCCTCGATCATGCCGGGCAAGGTCAACCCGACCCAGTGCGAGGCGATGGTCATGGTCTGCATCCAAGTGCTGTCCGAGGACACCGCCATCGCCTTCGCCGGATCCCAGGGCAACTTCGAGCTCAACGCCATGCGCCCGGTGATCATCAACAACTTCCTGCACGCGGCCACCATCCTCGCCGACGCGTGCGCCAAGCTGCGCGAGTACTGCATCGAGGGCACCCAGCTCAACCACGACCAGATCGACGGCTACGTCAACCGATCACTCATGCTGGTCACCGCTCTCTCTCCGGTCATCGGCTACGACAAGGCCTCCGCGATCGCGCACAAGGCCAACGACGAGGGAACCACCCTGCGCGAGGCCGCACTGGCCTCCGGCTACATCGGCGCCGAGGAATTCGACCGCATCGTCAATCCGGCCGGCATGGTCGGCTCGGCCGAGTGGCAGGGATGAACGGGGTCCATGTGCGCCACATCGTTCGGGCATCGGTGGGTGGATGGGCTGGGCGCTCGCGGGAAGCGCCGATCGGCATATCGGAGTTGTCCGCTTGCTCGAAGCATCCGGCACGGCCGGTGCGGACCGGCGGGCGAGGGCCTGCCGGTCCGCACCGGTGGGGTTCACCCCGCGGTCGGGGTGATCGTGTGGCCGCTGGCGGAAGGTGCGGGGGTCCGGCCGGTCGGGCGCCGGGAGAGGGCGTCGGAGGCCTTGGCCGTGGCGTAGAGCGATGCCGCGAGGGTGAGGGTGAGTGCGGCGCCGGCCGTGAGGACGCTGCCGGTCGTGACGGCCGGCGGGCTGCCGGCCTCGGAACGGGCGGAGCCGCTGAGGAAGGGGACGACGGCCAGGACGCCGACTCCGAGGGCGACCTCGCCCCAGACCACCGCGGGGAAGTGGCGCAGCGTCAGGTGAAGGAGTGAGGAGGTCGCGTCGCTGCGGCGGGCGCGGGCGATGCGGGGCATCAGCCAGAACTGGTTGACGCCGCCGGCGGCGACCATGCCAAGGACCAGCACGATCTTGATGAGGAGGAAGAGCCCGTAGGTGGTGGTCCACAGCTGCCCGACGGTGCCCACGTGCT
Source organism: Kitasatospora sp. NPDC001175 (assembly GCF_053598215.1). Lineage (NCBI taxonomy): Bacteria > Bacillati > Actinomycetota > Actinomycetes > Kitasatosporales > Streptomycetaceae > Kitasatospora > Kitasatospora sp. NPDC001175. The sequence continues at coordinate 27,255 of NZ_JBSFJU010000071.1, forward strand.
TCCAGGTCATCCACAGGCCCGAGACCAGCACCGACCCCACGCAGACCAGCGCCACGAGGCTGAACCGCCGCCAGAGGTCCGCCCACAGCACACCGGCGTTCTCGCTCAGCAGGCGGCGGGCACCGGAGAGCAGGGCGAGCAGGGCCAGGCCACCGAGCCACACCGTGCCACCGATGATGTGGAGTTGATCGAACACCAGGTCAAGCACGCGGTCCGCGGCTGTGGGGGCGGTGGCCGGCACCGCCGCGATGAGGGTCACCCCGAGCGAGAGGGGGAGTCCGATGAGCGCGAGGGCGTCCGGGCGGCGCTGCGCACGCGGGCTGAACAGTGCGAGCAGGGCGGCGGACGCCAGCACGAGGACGATGTTCTGGATCAGGTAGAGCGTGCCCTGTGCCACCCAGGCCCCCGGCCCGGCGGGTGCGTGCAGGAAGTCCCATATCCGTCCCGGTGAAAGGGCTTCGCCGAACGGCATGCCCTTGCCGGCCCGGGCGACTCGGGCGGCGAGCTGGAAGTAGCCGGTGACCAGCAGCAGCGCCCCGGCCCAGGCCAGGCAGGCCGCCGCCCGCCGGCGTAGGGCCGTGACGTCACCGGTCTCGGTCCCCGGCGCGTGCAGTGCGGGGCGAACCGCGGCCACGTACGTCACGGTGGCCCCGATGGCTCCGCACAGGCCGACGAAATAGCCGGATTTGGTGAGTATTCGCCAGAGGGGAGGCATGGTGTAGCCGACCGACGACGCGGCCAGGTGCGCAAAACTCATGAAGGTAAGGCTAACCTAAACATCTGGTGGGTTGTCCACACCGCCGACGGGGGCGGTTCAGCCGTTGTCGATGCCTGACCGGGCGGCGGGCCGTCGGCGGACGTTGCCGACGGGCGGTCCGTCACATCACGGCCGCCGCCCGGCTGCACCGGTCGGGCGACCGGGAACCCGCCACGAACGGCGGGTCGACCTAAGCCGGGGGCCGAGTCCGGTACCGGCTGCCTCCCCGCCTTGGTGCCTCAGGACGGATCGGTCAACTGGCCCGGCACACCCAGGAGGTGGACGCGGCGCCCTGCCGCGTCCACCTCTCCGGTGGCCTGGAAGCCCAGGCGCGCCGCGAGCCGGAGCGAGGCCAGGTTGTCCGCCCGGATCAGCGCGTAGGCGGGCAGTTCGGGGTGGTGCGGCCGGGTGTGGTCCAGGGCTGCGCGTGCCGCCTCCGCGGCGAGGCCCTGCCCCCAGGACGAGGGTCGGAAGCGGTAGTAGAGGTTGAGCGCGCGCACGTGGTCGGCCGGGCCCTCGTGGGCGTCGTCGACCGGTCGGTCGCCCCGGGCGATCCCAACGGTCGCGACCTTGAGTCCGGCGAACCCGATCACCTGCGTCGGCTCGGACGTCCGCACCACCGTGAAGTAGCCGACGCCGTCGCGGGACCAGTCCTCGATCCAGCCGCGCAGCCACCGCTCGCCCTGCTCGGACGAACGCATCGGTCCGTCCGGGTTGTGGCGGTTGGTCTCGGGATCGCCGTGGACGGCGAGCACCGCCGCCAGGTCGACCCGCTCCGGACGGAACAGCGACAGCCGCTCGGTCCGCAGAACCGGCTCCCGTGTGATCATGCGAGCGAGCCTACGGTGCAACGACCGCGCGCCGGGAGCCGGCCTCCTCGTCTGTTGAACGCGCGCCCGGCGTAGCGGAACCGGCCGCGTTCCGCCCCGTGGATCTCCCCGGAACGGGGCAGGGGCGCCGCCGCCCTCCAGGGCGTGGCCGCCGCCGGCGGAGAGGCGGCCGGGCAGCGGCCTCGGGGACTCGCCCCAAGACCGCTGTCCGGAACCGCGTTTCGGGCGGTCACGCCACCCCGTCCGACGGATGGACAGATCGCCGTCGTGGTCCGGAGACGGCGCCCCGGACGGGCGGCGGTGGTGGCCCGGCCGGTGTGCCCGGGAGAGGGTCAGAACGCCGAGTGCGTGAACCAGTGCGCGAGCAACTCCTCGTCCCCGGCCGTTTCGACCGCTTCGGCCGTTCGGTCCAGTCGGCCGTAGAGCAGCAGCAGGAGGTCGGCGGCGGTGGCGCGGACGGAGGCGTCGGGGCGGTCCGCTCCGGTGGAGCCGGCGTCGAGGCCGAAGCCGTCCGGGCGCAGCCGGACCAGCCAGTCGCCGTCCGCGTCGGTGCAGGTGAAGCGGATGGTCCGGTCCTGGCCGCGGAGTTGGGCGGTGCCGGGGGCGAAGGAGGCCGCGAACGGCAGGTTGACCAGGAACTCGTCCACGCCGTCCACCGCGAGCGTGCGGTCGATCGCGGGGTGAAGCCCGAGGGCGAGCTCGGCGTCGGCCCGGTGCACCAGGGTCTCGAACAGCATCCGGCGGGCCCAGAACCGGGCGTGCTGGTCGGCTCCCCAGGCCCACATCGGCGTGTCCGGGTCGATGGTGGCGAACGCCTCGGCGGCCTCGACGGCGCTCTCGGCCAGCCAGTCGGGGTAGGCCGCGGGGTCGGTGGGCAGCTTGAGGTCGACGTCCCGGCTGCGCGGCGGCTGCTGGACCCGCTGCCGCAGCAGCACGGAGAACCACCGCTGCACACTGCCGGTGTGCCGGATGAGGTCGGTCAGCGTCCAGCCGGGGCAGGACGGTACGGGGGTCGCCGGATCGGCGGCCTCGACGGTGCGGACGAGATGGGCCGTCTCGGCCGCGATGGCGGCGCGGTGGTCCGGGGTGGTGCTCAAGGCAGGGCCTTTCCTGTTCCTCGGTTCGGGTGTCGGTGCGTCGGTTCGGGCGGTCAGCCGAGCGGCTTGTCGAGCACCGCCTTGGTGTGGCTGAACGTCTCGATGGAGTACTCGCCGTGGTATCGGCCCATGCCGCTCTCCCCGACACCGCCGAACGGCAGCTCGGGCACGGCGAGATGGGAGACCGGCAGGCCGAAGGCGAGTCCTCCCGAGGAGGTCTCCTCGGTCAACCGCCGCTTGGTCTCGGCCGATTCGGTGAAGGCGTACAGGGCGAGCGGCTTGTCACGCTCGTTGATGAACGCCACCGCCGCGTCGAGGTCGGGGACGGGGACGATCGGCAGGATCGGGCCGAAGATCTCCTCGCGCATCACCGGTGCGTCGGGCGCGACATCGGCGAGCACGGTGGGCGCGAGGTAGCGGCTTTCCCGGTCGTGCTGTCCGCCGGTGACCACTCGGCCGTCGTCGAGCAGTGCGGTGAGCCGGTCGAAGTGGCGCTCGTTGACGATCCGTCCGTACTCGGGTGCGATCGACGGGTCGTCGCCGTACAGCGCGCGGACGGCCTCGGCCAGGTGCGCTCCGAGTTCGGCGGCGGTGTCGCCGACGGCGAGGACGTAGTCGGGGGCGACGCAGGTCTGGCCGGCGTTCTGGAACTTGCCGCGGGCGAGCCGCTGCGCGGTGGCGGCCAGGTCGACGCCGGGTTCGACCACCGCCGGGCTCTTGCCGCCGAGTTCGAGGGTGACCGGTGTGAGGTGCCGGGCGGCGGCCGCCATCACGATCCGGCCGACCGTGCCGTTGCCGGTGTAGAAGATGTGGTCCCAGCGCTGCTCCAGCAGGGCGGTGGTCTCCGGGACGCCGCCCTCGACCACGGCCGCGGTCTCCCGGTCGAGGTAGCGCGGCAGCAGCCGGGCCAGTGCGGCGGAGGTGGCCGGGGCCAGCTCGCTGGGCTTGAGCACGGCGGTGTTGCCGGCCGCCAGCGCGCCCACCAGCGGGGCGAGGGCCAGCTGGAGCGGGTAGTTCCACGGCGCGATGATCAGCACCACACCGAGCGGATCGCGGACCACCCGGGCCTCGGCGGGCCGGAAGGCGTCGGGCACGGCGGCCGGGCGCGGGCTCAGCCACTGCGCCAAGTTGGCCACGGTGTGGTCGAGTTCGTTGAGGGTGAAGCCGATCTCGGTGCGGTACGCCTCCTCGGGGCCCTTGCCCAGGTCGGCGTGGAGAGCGGCGAGCAGGGTGTCCTGCTGCTCGGTGAGCAGTGCACGCACCGCGGCGAGCTGCCGCAGGCGCCACTCCAGCGGCCTGGTGCGGCCGGTGGCGAAGCGGGCCCGCAGCCGGGCCGCCACCGTGGTCGGATCGGTGGCCACGGCGGCCAGCAGCGTCCGGGCCAGCTCGGCGGAGGAGGCCGGGTTCTGGCCGGTGTGGAGGTTGCGGTCGACGACGGTGTGCGGAGCGAACGGCGCTGCGGCGACGAAGTCCGCGCCGAGTGCGCTCAGCCGGTCCTGGAGGAGCCATGCGGCCCGGTCGGCGAAGCCGGCCGCGGTCTCCTCGGCGTTGCTGAACGCGGTCATCCGGTAGCCGGCGAACGTCGGGCTGCCGTCCTCGTGGCGGGCGGCGAGCAGGGCGGCGGGGGCGTGGCAGAGCAGGCCGAGGGGCTTGCCCGAGTCGAGGGTGCGGATGAGGATCCGGCCGGAGGTCTCGTTGCCGGCGAGGTCCTCCATCGGGCCGTGGCCGCCGGGATAGAAGACCAGGTCGTAGGCGTCCGGGTCGATCTCCTCCAGCCGGGCCGGGCCCTCGAGTCCGGCCCGGATGCCGTCCAGGTAGGCGGCCAGTCGCTCGGCCTGCGCCGCGCCTCCGGCGGCGGCCGGGGTGAGGCTGGCCGGGTCGACCGGTGCGGCGACGCCGCCGGGGGTGGCGATGGTGATCTCCAGACCTGCCTCGCGGAAGATCCGGTGCGGCTCGGCGAGTTCCTCGGCCCAGAAGCCGGTGGGGTGCTCAGTGCCGTCGGCCAGCGTCCAGTGGGTGGCGCCGGTGACGACGAACAGGGCGGAGGTCATGGCAGTGCTCCAGCAAGGGGTGCGACGGGGAGAGGCTTGATGACCTGGAAGGTTGAAGCCTTCAAGCAAAAGAGAAGGTAGGGCTCAAAGGTTGAGGATGTCAATCAAACTCGCGTAGGCTCGCCGCATGAGCCAGCCCGAGCCGCCCCCGACGCCCGTCCAGCTGATGGACCGGCTCGCACACGCGGCTGCCGCCTACTACCGCAACTTCGCCTCCGTGGCGGCCGGGCACGGGCTCACCCTGATGCAGGGCAAGATGCTCAGCCTGCTGCGCCGGCCGATGCCCATGCGCACCCTGGCCGATCTGCTCACCTGCGACGCCTCGAACATCACGGGTATCGCCGACCGGCTGGAGGCGCGCGGGCTGGTCCGCCGCGAGGTCGACCCGGCCGACCGCAGGGTGAAGAACGTCGTGCTGACCGAGCAGGGGGAGGAGACGGTCCGGCTCATCAGGGCCGAGCTGATGACCGGCCTCACCGGCCTGGAGCAACTGGACGACGAGGACCGGCGCACCCTCGGTCGCCTGCTCGGGCAGGTCTTCCCGTAGCTGGTGGTCGGTCGGGTGCGTCAGAGTGGCGGTTCGGGGCCGCTCGGTCCGGCACTTCGCGGGGCGACCGGTCCCGCGGCAGGGGACGCTCGGTCCGGCGGTTCGGGGCGCCCGGGTGCGCCTGCCGGGGTGCGGTGGGCCGGCGCAGTCCTCGGATCAGCGCATGACGGAACGCGCGACCCGGAAGCCCACGTCGTCGACCTGGAAGCTCGGGTGGGAGCGGCGCCGCGCGGAGGCCCGGCAGCTCCAGTGTTCGTCGAACCAGCCGCCGCCGCGCAGTACCCGGTAGGTGCCGTAGACCGCGGGGTCGTAGAGGTCCCAGCACCAGTCCCAGACGTTGCCGAGCATGTCGTGGAAGCCCCACGGATTGGGCTGTTTGCCGCCCACGTCGTGAAGTCGCCCGTGCGAGTTGCCGCGGTACCAGGCGACCTCGTCGAGCGGTCCGTAGTGCGCTCCGGTGGTACCGGCGCGGCAGGCGTACTCCCACTCGGCCTCGGTCGGCAGCCGGTACCCGTCGGCGGACGCGTCCCACTCGACGGATTCGCCGTCGGCGCCGATGCGGTAGGCGGGCGCGAACCCGTCGTGCCGGGACAGCGCGTTGCAGAACCGGACCGCGTCCCACCAGGAGACGCCCTCGACGGGCAGCCGGTCCCCATGGGTGGTGCTCGGCCGCCTGCCGGCGATCCGTGTGTACAGCTCCTGGGTGACGGGGAAGGCCGCGAGCCGGTAGGAGGCCAGCTCGACCGGCCAACTGCGCTGCGTCCGCCGGTCCGACAGCGTTACCCGCCCCGACGGGACCGTGATCATCTCGATTCCTGCGCCAGCATCCACAAGCAGGTGATCCTAGCGGCAGCCGTGGCGGGCAACCGCGCCGCCGGGATGCCGGGCCGCGTGCGGCTACGGATGGAACTCGACTTCCGTGACGGGTACTTCGGCGAATGCGGACGATCCAGCGGGCCCGGAGAGCGCTGGCGCCCTACGTCAACCCCCGCTGCGGGATCGTCCGCTTCGCGCGCTCTCCTCGGCGTCCCCGGTCGAGATCCCGGTCAGGGCCCGTCTCGTCACCCGGCGCGGGTACCGGGAGCCTCGGTCAGGACCGGGGCCAGCCGGGCGAGGGCGGCGGCATCCGGGCTGCCCTCTGCCCACATGCCCGGTGTCTCCGGGCAGCACGACCCTCATCAGACTCTCCCCCCTCGAAGCCGGTCGGAATGAGCCCAACCTAAATCTGAACATGTTCAAAAGGAGCTCTCTTGGCCCTGCCGAGAGGCTCCGAGCCGATGACGGCCGGCGGAGGGCCGACCTCCTCGGCCGCAGAACTCCGCGTTCGCCGCCGCGTCGGGCAGGTCGAGGGTGGTGCCGTCCACCGGGATGTGCTGCACCAGGGGTCGAAGAGATGACTGCCTCCGCTCCTGGATTGCCCCCTTTAGGTGCCCGATGCGACCGACGGCCCCGGAGTCCCGTTTGTCAGACCCACCGGCTAGCCCCGTACTTCGCGGGTCGTTGAATCGAATGGTTCGGGCCCGGGAACGGTGTCCAAGGCCGCCCCGGTGGCGTTGGATTGGGTGTGTCGATGACTT
>NZ_JBSFJU010000072.1:0-33119 GCF_053598215.1 Kitasatospora sp. NPDC001175
CGTACAAGCCGTCACCCCCTCTGACCAGGCATCAACCCGCAGACCAGCACGACAAACCGCTGCAGTACTCCACGACAACAAAGTGCAACTTCACAGTTAGTCACGCACTTCCTCCGGGTCAGGCCGCCCCGGCGGGCCGGGGCGGCGGATCTCGGGTGCAATCAGCCGGTGACGGTCTCGGCGGTGTGTCCGTGGAGGGCGTCCAGGAGCGCGGTCTGCTGGTCGGTCAGCTTCCGGTCGGTGCGGGCCTTGTCCTGCTTGCGCAGCCAGGTGCCGGGTCGGAAGGCCGGGTCGGCTTCGCCGCCGGTGCGGTTCGCCGGTCCGGTGAGGGTTCCGCCGGCGGCGAGCAGGCGGCGGTAGGAGCGGTTCCAGTCCGGCTCCAGGCGCCACAGCTCGTCCAGCGAGTCCAGCTTCGCGGCCTGGTCCTTGGTGAGGTTGTCGGCCTCGCGCTGGCGGCGCATCCACGCGCCCACCGCGTAGTCGTCGAGCTTCACGGTCGCCGGGATCGCGAGGTGGCCGTGCTGGTCGTGGAACGCGGCGGCGTAGGCGTGGCCGCGTTCCCAGGCGCCTGCGTTCTTCGACCAGATCATGCCGAGCGCGTCCAGTTCGCTGACGCGGGCGAGGTCGAGCAGGCCCTGGCCGCCCGGGTAGCGCTGGCGGGTGAGCCAGGAGACCAGTTCGGCGTGCTTCTCGCGGTCGGTGGGGTCGAGGTGGCCGTGCTGGAGGTGGAAGACCGCCGCGACGACGTGCATCCGCTGCCACTCGACCGCGCGCGGGTTGAACGCCCGCAGCTTCACGGTCTGGAGGATCTGCGCCGCATGGTGCTGGGCGTTGATCTTCAGCCACGATGGCTCTGTACACGGGATGGGAGTCGTTTGTCGACGACTTCGGGAGTCGCCTGGCGGGAAGTAGGCATGATCAATGTCGATCAGTTCGGGCGTCACTTGCAGCTCAGCGGGCGTTGTCCGTGCCGGCGCCCAGCTGCCTCGCACGAGCCCGCTACTGACTTTCGCCCGAATGCGGTCTTGATGGGTCAGCGGGCGAGGGAGACGGCGAAGGGCTTGAAGCCGTGTCGGCGCAGGATGTGGGGCACGACGAGGATCATGGCCTCGGTGGCGCGGGCCGTGGTGATGCCGCCGAGGTCCTCGATCCATGCGGGCTGCCAGCCCAGGTCGCCGAGCAGGCCGGTGACGGTCTTCTTCGCATCCTGGTCGTCGCCCGAGAGATAGGCGGTCGGTGGGGTGGCCAGGGTTTCGGGGGCGGTCATGACCATGAACAGCATGGTGTTGAGGGTCTTGACCACGTGGGTGTCTGGAAGGGCGGCCTGGAGTTGCTCGGCGAGGCTGCTGCCGGGGTAGCACAGGGCGCCGGGCAGGCTGTCATCGGCGTCGCGGGTGGCATTGGAGACATCGACGAGGAGTTTTCCGGAGAGCTCGGTTCGCAGGACTGCCAGGCGGTCCAGGGAGGTGTCGCCGGGGGTCGCGTTGATCACGATGTCCGTGGTGCGGGCGGTGGTGGGCTGGTCGGCGAAGGCGATCTGTGGGGCGATGCCGGCGGCAAGGACTGCGGTGTCTTCCGGGTTCCGGACGCCGAGGGTGACACGGTGTCCGGCCGCGGAGAGCTTGCCGGCGAGGTTGGCGCCGACGCGGCCGGCGCCCAGGATGCCGATGTGGGTCATGAGGTGATGCTCCTTGCGGTGTGAGGTGGGTGGAGCAGAGGTGTCCGGTCAGGCGATCGGGGAGAGGACCTTGAGGGCGGCGGTGTGGATGCCAGGGGCGGAGGCCAGGAAGTCGCGGCTGCCCGTGTTCCAGGGCTCGCCCGCCAGGTCGGTGACGGTGCCTCCGGCCTCGGAGACCAGCAGCGCACCGGCGACCAGACCGGAGCGGACGTCGGAGAACTGCCAGAAGGCGTCCATGCGGCCTGCCGCGACGTGGATGAGCTGCATCGTGGCGGGAACGGACACGCGCACGACCAGGCCGTTGACGAGCATGGCGGTGACCGAGTCACCGATCCGCCGGAAGGTGCGCTCGTCCTCGCCGGGCCTGGCCTGGCCGGTGCCGATGAGCGCGGCGCCCAGATCGGTCTTCGCGGAAACCTTCAGGGGCCGGTCGTTGAGCCGGGCACCGCCGCCGGCGACAGCGGTGTAGGTGTCGCCGGCCAGCGGCAGGTGGACGACCGTGACCACCGACCGGTTGTCGCGGACCAGGGTGGCGGTCACGGCCCAGTCGTCCATGCCGTGGACGTGGTTGATGTTGCCCTCGGCGGGGTCGACGACCCACCACTCCCCGAGCGGCAGCGCGCCGCCGGCCAGCTCGTCCTCGGCCCACTGCGATCCGGGCCGGGCCCGCAGCAGCGGCTCCCGCAGCACGTCCAGCACCGCGTCGTCGTTGGCGTGGATCTCGGCGACGACCTCGTCCAGACTCACGCCCCGGGCGTGCGAGGTGTGGCGGTCGCGCAGGGTGAGGCCGGCGGTCTTCACCGCGGCGGTCACTTCGGACAGGAGCGTCGTGTCGGCGGCGAAGGGCATGGCTGTGCTCATAACGGGCTCCCTGGGTTCGATGTGTGCGGGCGGCTTTGTCTCTCGCCTGCACTTCGAAGGTAGGCTCCCCGATCATTAACAACAAGTGCATGCTACGCACTTGTAGAGTTACTGCCATGCAACTGGATCTGAACCTGCTCACGGCGCTGGACGCACTGTTGGAAGAGGGCAGCGTTGCCGGCGCCGCAGCGCGTCTCCACGTCACCGCACCGGCAATGAGCCGCTCCCTGGGCCGCATCCGCAAGGCCACCGGTGACCAGATCCTGGTCCGCACCGGCCGCAGCATGGTTCCCACCACCCGCGCGCTGGCCATGCGCGCTCAGGTCCACGCCCTCGTCCAGCAGGCCCACCACCTTCTGTCCGCGCAGCAGGAACTCGACCTGGCAGCCCTGGATCGGGTGTTCACCGTGCGCTGGCACGACGCCCTGACCGCCGCCTGCGGCACCGCCCTGACCACGGCCGTCCACCACCAGGCCCCCGGCGTCCGGCTGCGCCTGTCCGCCGAACCCGGGGCGGACGACGCCGAGCTGCGCCGGGGTGAGGTCGACCTCGAATCGAGTTCCAGCGCTCCGGCCCTCCCCGACATCCGTCACCGCCTCGTCGGCAGCGACCGGCTGGTCGTCGCCGTCCGACCGGGCCACCCCCTCACCGAAGGCCCGCTGAGCATCGAGCGCTACGCGGCCGCCGAACACCTCACCGTTTCGCGACGCGGAAGCCTGCGCGACCCGATCGACGACGCCCTGACCGCCCGTGGCCTCCAACGACGCGTCGTCGTCGCCGGACCCACGGCCGCCTTCGCCCTGCAGCTCGCCCTCGACACCGACCTGGTCGTCACCCTCCCCGACGCGGTCACCCGCGCAGCCCGGGAACGACTCGGCCTGGTCACACTGCCACCGCCGCTCCCGCTGCCCGACGTCCCCCTGTACCTGCTGTGGCACCAGCGCTACGACGACGACCGCGCCCACGCCTGGCTGCGAGACCTGGCCACCGAAACCGTCCAGGCACTGTTCGCACCACCGACCGCCTCTCAACAGTCCCTCACCAACCGGACCGGGAAGTGACGGATACGCCCGAGGAAAGGCCAGCGGCAGCTGACTCCCGTTCTCGTGAACATCACCTATTCGTGCGAGCGTGCGACTCCCAGTCTCGCGTCGAAACGACGTCGTACATCGCGTACAAAGCCAGTCGGCTGATGGTGGTCTCGGCGATGTTCGTAGCCGGGCAGGCGTGGTTTTGTCGTTGGGTGGGGCTGCTGCTTGACGTGCTCGCCCAGGGGCGCATCGCCGTGTCCCGCCTCCGCGTGGCGCTGGCCGGCCTTGATCTGCCGCGCAGGACGGACCGGCAGCTGTCCATCGCGCTGGACGTCACGCCCTGGCCGCGCCCGGACGCCGAGTGCTCGCCGCAGCGCGGTCGGCGATGTCCTGCCGGTGGCGTCCGGGCAGCGGCTATTGTCTGGAACACGCGGTGAACAACCGATGATGGTCGGGAAGTGACACCGTGTGGGCAGTTCGATGTGCCGTTGAGGGGTCTCGACAGGCTCGCGGTCATGTACGGGACTTCCGGGTCGGCGAGGTGGGATTGTGGGAATGGTCGAGCGGCTGTGGACGGCCGGGGAGATGCCGCCCCGTGACGGGCTGTACCGGCCGGACGACACGGGCTTGGAGGTGCATGTGCAAGGCCCCGGGGCCTACCACCCGGATGCCGGGCAGCCGATCCCCTTCCGCCTCGGAGAGCCGTTCGACGTGATGCAGTCCATCGAGGAGGACGGCAACACCGCCGAGGTGGACACCTACTTCGAGAGCCCGCTGCCGGACGGATCGGGATGGATGTCTGGCGGCGGCGGACAGATGGGCAACATCGGCTACCTCGCCCGTCTCAACACCGACCGCTCCCTACGGTGGGTCGCTGTCATGGACTACTCCAACCCGTTCGTGGGAGTGCGCTACGAAGGCCTGACCGCTGTCTTCACCAACGACTGGCGAAACCTGCTGACCCTCGACCTCACCGGCCCCGCATTTGCCTGACCCCGCAGGTGCGGGATGTCCGCGGTGGCAGAAGGTCACGCTGGACGTTTCCAAGCCGTGGATGCGCTGCCATTCGTCGCGGGCGGTGGCGGCCGGGAGGGCGGCCTTCTCGTCCCCGGTGTCGGTGTAGCGGGCGCTCGTGGTCCCGGGCGGCGGCGAGGGACTGGGTGATGGCGCGCAGGCTCGTCCCGGCCACCCGCCGGCGGACCCGGCGGCGCACGTCGCCGAGCAGCCCGTGCTCCTCGGCATCGAACCCGCCATCGCGTGCAGCGCACCCGAGCGACCAAATGCTGCTCAATGGTGTCCGGCCGGGAGCGGGTCAAGAACCGCGGTCGCCGCCGCATTGGCCGGGAAAAGCGACGTCCGACCGGACAGGGCACAACCGGGCAGTGGCCCGCAGCTCGGGTCCGCACCGCCCGCTGGCAGGACCTCGAACACCACTGGCGCCGCTTCCTCGAGCGGCCCGAGGCCTACCTGCGGCACCTGGTCTGAGCGGATGTCGGAGGTCCCTGCGAAGATCACGGCCATGGAGCTCCCCACCGCCCTCCCCGGGCTCGACGCCCACCCCTGGTCCACCGTCAACCACGCCTACGGCCCCGCCGAGGACCTGCCCGGGTTGTTGCGCACCTTCGCCGAGGGCGGTGAGGACGCCGAGGAGGCGCTGGACGAGCTGTACGGCTCGATCGTGCACCAGGGCACCGTGTACGCGGCCAGCGTCGACGCCGCCCCGTACCTCGCCCGAATCGCCGCCTCCGGCCGGCAGACCGTCGACGCGCTCCGCCTGCTCGGCTGCCTCGCCGAGAGCGAGGACGAGTACGACGTCGAGCCGGGCGCCGTCCGGGCCGCCGTCACCGCCCAACTTCCGCTGCTCATACCGCTGCTGGCCGATGAGGACGCCGCCGTCCGGCAGGCGGCCGGCTGGACGGTCGGCCACACCCGGGACACCGGCACCGCCCTGCCCGCCGTCCGGGCCCGCCTGGCCGCCGAGACCGAGCCAGCCGTCCGGGCCGAACTCCTCACCGCGTACGGCCGGTTGGACCGCGCGGGCGCCGTCGCCGAGGCCCGCGCCCTGCTCGGCCCGGACACGCCCGCGCCGCTGCGCCTGGCCGCCGTGTTCGCCGCGGTGGACGCAGAGGAGCCGTGGCTCGCCGCGCACCGCGACGCCGTCCTCGGCCTGTTGCCCGCGCGCGAGACGGCCAGGTCCGGCTACGCGAACGAGCACCGGGAGCCGCTGCGCACGATCGTCGGGATCCTGCTGGGGCGGGACACGGACGCCGACCGCGAGAGTGCCCTCGCGCTGCTCGACGCTGCCCTGCGTGACGAGCGTTCCGAGGTGCGGGCCGAGGCCCTGTGGGCGGCCGACCGCGCCTGCACCCTGTCCCGCAGCGCCCCGCAGCGGCTGATCCCCGCGATCGTCCCGCTCGCCGCCGACTGGGCGGCCGCCCAGCTGCTGGGCAAGATCGGCCCGGCCGCCGCCGAGGCCGCGCATCTCCTCGCCGAACTCGCCGCGCAGCCGGACGACGAGGCGGCCGACCAGGCCCTCGCCGCGCTCGTGCTGGTGGCGCCGAAGGCCGCCGCCCCGCTGCTGGCCCGGGCCCTCGGCCGGCGCCCGCGCGCCATGCAGTGCGCCACCGGGTCCCACGCCCCGGCCGATGCGCCCTTCCCGTTCGACCCGGAACTGTTCGCCGCGGTCCGCGCTCGCCTGGCCGCCAAGGCGCTGGAGCGTCCCGAGGGGTGCAAGGACTGCGGTTGCTCGACGACCGAGGACCACAACGACACCGCCGGACTGGTCCACCTGCTGCGGCAATGGGGCCCACAGGCCGTCGAGGCGCTGCCCGAACTGTGCGCCGTCCTGCCCCGGTTCCAGTACGCCGCCACCGCGATCACCGCCGTCGCCGCCGACATCGGGCCGGAGCAGCGCGAGCAGGCCGCCACCGCCCTGCGGGCCGGCGCCCGGAAGCTGTTCGTGGCGCAGGCACTGCACGAGCTGACCGGCGAGACCGGGCCGCTGTTCGCCGCAGCCGAGGCGGCGCTCGCCACCGGTGTGCGCGGCGCCGTCAAGGGCGCCCGCGCCTTGGCCGCCCTCGGCCCGACAGCCGCCCGCCTCACCCCGGCCCTGCGGACGGCGCTCGGCCGCACCATCGACCGCGACACCACGCCGGAGGTGGACACCGACCTCGCCCTGGCGCTCGCCCTCTGGAGGATCACCGGGGAAGCGGCCGAGGTCCTCCCGGTACTGGCCTCGGTGTTCGACAGAAGCGAGGGCCGGCAGTGGTTCCACTGCACGGCCGCCCGCGCCGCCCGCGAGATCGCCGTGCTCGGCAAGGCCGGGCGCCCGCTGACCGCCCGGCTCCAAGCTCTCCTCGACGACCCAGCCCAAGCACCCTCGGCCGTCCTCGGGCTGCTCGCCGTCGCCGATCCGGCCGGCCTCGACCGCACCCGGCTCGCCGAGGCGGCGCTGCACTCGGCCGAGACCCGCGCCAACCTCAAGGGCGCCTGCGACGCCCTGCGGGCGCTCGGCGCCGCCGCCCTGACGCCGGAGCAGCACGACCGGCTGGCCGCGCTCGCCACCGGGGACCGCCGCCTGGTCGTCTCCGGGTCCAACTACGCGATGATCCGCGAGGACGAACAGCTGCGCGCCGCGCTGGCGTCCGTCCTCAACCGGGTCGGCTGAGGCCCGGGTCCTCTCTTTCGGATCTTGCCGGGTGCCCAGGCCGCGCGCCCAGGAAGATCCGAAAAAGAGGACCTAGGGTGCGGGGCAGATCAGCCGGTGACGGTCTCGGCGTGCCGGTCGGTCAGCTTCCCGCCGGTGCGGGCCATGTCCTGCTTGCGCAGCCACGCGCCGGGCCGGAAGGCCGGGTCCGCCTCGCCGCCGGTGCGGTTCGCCGGGCCGTCCAGGGTCCCACCGACGGCGAGGTAGGCGAGCAGGCGGCGGTAGGAGCGGTTCCAGCCCGGCTCCAGGCGCCACAGCTCGTCCAGCGCGTCGAGCTTGGCCACCTGGTCCTTGGTGAGGTTCTCGGCCTTGCGCTGGCGGCGCATCCACGCCCCGACCGCGTAGTCGTCCAGCTTTACGGTGGCGGGGATTGCGAGGTGGCCGTGCTGGTGGTGGAACGCCCGCGCGTAGGCGGCCCCGCGCTCCCAGGCGTTGGCGCTCTTCGACCAGATCATGCCGAGCGCGTCCAGCTCCGAGACGCGGGCGGCATCGAGTAGGCCCTGGCCGCCCAGGTGGCGCTGGCGGGTGAGCCAGGAGATCAGCTCCACGTGGCGGGTCTTGTCGGTGGGGTCGAGGTGGCCGTGCTGGAGGTGGAAGACCGCCGCGACCGCGTGCATCCGCTGCCACTCGACCGCGCGCGGGTTGAACGCGCGGAGCTTGACGGTCTGGAGGATCCGCGCGGCGTGCTGCTTCGCGTTGATCCGCAGCCACTCGATCGGTGACTCCACCGGGGCCGGCTGCTGCTCGCCCTCCCCGGCCTCGGCGGACTTGCCCTCGGCCGGCTTGGCCGCGGTGGTGTGCGCGGTGCCCTGGGAACGGTGGGCGCGCAGTTCGGTGATCCGGCCGACGACGCGGGCGTCGTGGGCGGCGAGGGCGCGCAGGACCCGCCAGATGGTTCGGAAGGAACTGGCTTCGATCTCGGCTTCGGCCTTCACGGCCTCGCCGGCGACGTGGACCTCGGCCGGGTCGGCGGTGGCGGTGTCGTCGCCGACCAGCGGGCTGGGCAGGTAGACGGGGATGATGACCCAGGAGACCTTGCCCTGGCGGTAGGCCTGGCGCAGGGCGCGGCCGATGGGCACCTGGGTCCGGTTGAGGAACATCTCCACGAGGCGACGACGCCCACGAGCCAGGACGCCTCGCCGTGAGTCGGCACGAACTCACGGGTCGATCCCGGCAGAGCACACCATTAGACCCGCGGGTTCCCACTGAAGAGCCTTCAGTTTCCCTGAACCCACGGGGCTCTCCGGCCTCGGGGAACATCGGTACAGCGGCTATCGGTGAGAACGATCATGGCCGTCTAGCACAGTGATCCACTTCACCGCTGGGGTTCGGTGAAACGCCTCCGGCCCTGGTCCGGGGCTGGCTACGGTCCGGCTCGTGCCGGTGGAATTTCTGAGTGATGAGCAGGCCGAGGCGTACGGGACGTTCGCCGGGGAGCCGACGAGGCCCGAGCTGGAGCGGTTCTTCTTCCTGGACGACGTGGACCGGGACCTGATCGCCCTGCGGCGGATGGAGCATCACCGGCTCGGGTTCGCGCTCCAGATGTGCACGGTGCGGCACGTCGGCCTGTTCCTGGAGGACCCGCTCACAATGCCGTGGCCGGTGATCGAGCACCTGGCCGTGCAGCTCGGCATTGGGGACCCGTCGGTGGTCAAGCGGTACACGGAGCGGCGTCAGACGCTGTACGACCACGCGTGGGAGATCCGGGACGCCTACGGCTACCACCCCTACGGGGACGACGAGTGGGGCCGGCGGTTCCGAACGTTCCTGCACGGGCGGGCGTGGACGCACGCCGAGGGCCCGAAGGCACTGTTCGACCACGCGGTGGGCTGGCTGCGCCGTCACCGGGTTCTGCTGCCCGGGGTGTCGGTGCTGGCCCGGCAGGTGTCGGAGGCGCGGAAGGTCGCGGAGAAGCGGCTGCACGCCACCGTCGCGGGCGCCGCCCGCCGCGCGGACCCGGCGCTGCCCGGTGACCTGGTGGCGACGCTGAAGACGCCGGAGGCTCGCGGTTCTCGGAGCTGGAGCGGCTGCGCCGGCCGCCGACGCGGACGACGGGCACGGCGTTCGCCCGCGCGCTGGAGCGGGTGGACGAGCTGGGCGCCTACCGGCTCGGGCGGTTGAAGCTGTCGCAGATCCCGCCGAACCGGATGGCGGCGCTGGCCCGGTACGCGCTGGGGTCGAAGGTGCCGCTACTACCTGCGCGCCGACACCATCGCCGCGGCGAACGCGCGGCTCATCGCCGCCCAGGCCCAGATCCCGATCGTGCAGTTCTGCGGCGACGGGCTGCTCGCCTCCGTGGACGGGCTGCGGTTCGTCGTCCCCGTGCGCACCGTGAGCGCGGCGCCGTCGCCGAAGTGCTTCGGGTTCAAGCGCGGCATCACCTGGCTCAACGCCGTCAACGACCAGGTCGCCGGCATCGGGCAGATGGTCGTACCCGGCACCCCGCGCGACTCCCTGCACATCCTGGACGCCCTGCTGAACCTGGACGGCGGCGTGAAACCGGAGATGGTGGCGACCGACAACGCCTCGTACTCCGACATGGTGTTCGGCCTGTTCAAGATCCTCGGCTACAACTTCAGCCCCGGTTCCGCGATCTGGACGACCAGCGGTTCTGGCGGGCCACGATGCCCGACGTCGAGACCGACAGCTACGGCGTGGTGGAGGACCTGGGCCGCAACCGCGTGAACTTGAACAAGGTGATCACGCACTGGCCGGACATGCTGAAGGTCGCCGGTTCCCTGGTCACCAACCAGGTCCGCGCCTACGACCTGCTGCGCATGTTCGGCCGCGACGGCCGCCCGACCCCGCTCGGGGCGGCATTCGCGGAGTACGGGCGGCCGCCAAGACCGAGCATCTGCTGCGGGTCATCGACCCGGTGGACGACACCTACCGCCGACAGATGAACCGGCAGCTCACCGTGCAGGAATCCCGCCACAAGCTGGCGCGGGACGTGTGCCACGGCAAGCGCGGAACCCATCCACCAGGCGTACCGCGACGGCATGGAGGACCAGCTCGGCGCGCTCGGCCTGGTCCTCAACGCCATCGTGCTCTGGACAACCCGCTACATCGATGCCGCCGTCGCCCAGCTGAAAGCCGAGGGCCACGAGATCCGGGACGAGGACATCGCCCGGCTCTCCCCGTTCAAGCACCGCAACCTGAACCTGCTCGGCCGCTACAGCTTCACCGCCTCGACCCCGGCCGCCGGCGCCCTGCGCCCGCTGCGCGACCCGGATGCCCCAGAGCTGGACGAAGACGACGATGGCGGGTAGGAGTGGGCATCGGGAGCCGATCGGATCAATCCGTGACGGGCAGGCACTCGGCGAGCAGAGCGACGACGTCACGCCAGGCTCGCTGTGCGTGCCGTGGGTGGTAGCCGACGCCGGGACGCACGGTGTGGTCGACCGGTGGATGGTGGAAGGCGTGCAGGGCTCCTCCGTAGACCACGAGGCGCCAGTCGACGCCCGCGGCCTGCATCTCTGCGGTGAACGCGTCCCGTTGGGCGGGCGCCATGATCGGGTCTTCCGACCCGACCCCGGCCCACACCGGGCAGCAGATGCGCGCCGCCTCGCCCGGTCGGCCGGTGATCAGCCCGTTGACTGTCGCGATCGCGCGCAGGTTGACGCCGTCGCGCCCGAGTTCCAGCGCGATGGCGCCCCCGGTGCCGTAGCCGACGGCGGCTATCCGGTCGGGGTCGGTTCGCGGTTCGATGCGCAACACGTCGAGCGCCGCGTGGCCGATGCCTCGCATCCGGTCGGGGTCGGCGAGCAGCGGCATGCAGCGGGCCAGCATCTCCTCGGGGTCCCCCAAATAGCGCCCACCGTGAAGGTCGAAGGCCAGCGCTACATATCCCAGCTCCGCGAGAGCATCGGCCCGGCGGCGCTCGACGTCGCTGAGCCCCGTGCCCTCTGGTCCGAGCAGCACCGCGGGCCGACGGTCGACACCGGCCGGGAGCGCGAGGTGCCCGATCATCGTCAAACCGTCGGCCGGATACTCGACCGTGCGCGTCGTAATCGTTGTCATGAGTCTGGACGGTAATGACCGTTGCGCCCGCTCGGGGTGGTGTTCACCGATGGCAGACAGCAGTCTTTCCCGACTACGACACCCGGACGCGCCTGCTGCCTGTCGGCAAACAATCGTTTGACGACAGGCGGCCGACGCGTCCAATGATCCCGTGCAATCAGGGGGTTCGGGGCGGCGCGAATCCAATCAGATCCGATGGTGATTGCTGACAGGGTTTGACGACAGATAGGGTCCGATCCTCCGTACGGAAGGGGCCTCGGTGGCGAACCTTGTCTACAAGCGGGTCTCGACCGACCAGCAGTCGACCGCCCGGCAGAACCTCGTCCTGGACGAGGCCGGGATCGAGGACCCGGTCGTCTTCGAGGAGGACTGCGGCACCTCCAGCCGCCTCCACCCCCTCCAGCGCCCCAAGTTCCGCGCGCTCCTCGACTACGCGCGACCCGGGGACACCGTGCACATCTCCGAGATGTTCCGCCTCGTACGCGGCACCGGGCACATCCTCGACGTGCTCGACGTCCTCCACCGCGGCGAGGGTCTGCACCATGAACTTCACCGTGGACAGCAGCTCGAGGCCGGAGTTCCGGGTTCGACTGGCCCCACCTGGGTCGGTAGTACCGACACGACTTCGGTTGGCATAATCGTTCGGTTGCTCCGGTTGGCGGCGTCAGGCTGTGCCTCGTTCGTGATCGCGGCCGTGTCGGGAGGCCGAGCCGTCGACTGGGTCATTTGCTCGCTCGAACTGCACGCAGAGCAGTTGACCTGACGCACCGACACACCTTTCGGGCGGGTGCCATTCGGGCACCCGCCGCGATGGTCAGAGCCTGTGTTCAGTCCGAGATGGCGGCTTTCCAGACCCACGAGGTGAGGCGAGGGCGGTCGGCGAACTCACTCCGGCCAGTGGACCAGAGAAGAACCTGGACGGGGTCACCGGGCGGAGCGTCGGGGAACAGGCGGCCGGGTCGGTGCGGAGCCTGGTGAGGATTCGCCATGCGTAGGCGGCATCGGGGCAGCGGCGCGGGAGGACTCCTCGCCGTCGTCCGCCACACGGTCAAAGGCCATGAACAAGGCCTTCCAGGTCGGCATCGATGTCCCGTCCCACTCAACGTTGTCGTTGTCTCAGGTGTCCTTGCGGATTCGCAGTTGATCCCAGATGGCGTTGTCGCCGCCTGACAGCGGCAGCCCCACCCCTGCCGTCCACCGACCGGTGGACCCAAGGTTCAACCGGCCGGGCGTGTCGGGCGCGGCCTCCGGCCGACCAAGATCTCGGGTATGAGTCAACTCCCTGTACGGATAGCCCGTTGGAGCGCCCGGCACGCATGGCGCGCGATCGCCGGCTGGTTCGCGTTCGTCATTGTGTGCTTCGGCGTCGGCGTCGCAATCGGCTCCCATGAAGCAACTACCGAGGATTATCGGGTCGGTGAGGCGGGGCGGGCCGAGGCCATCGCGAGTGCGGGCGGCCTGCAGCAGCGGCCGACTGAGCAGATCATCATCCACGCCAGGTCCGGGCCGCTGGACCTGGCCGCCGCCGCCGCGGCAGCGCAGGACCTCACCGAGCGGCTGCGGAAACTGCCCGAGGTGGACAGCGTGGCGGCTCCGGTCCGATCCAAGGACGGCAAGGTCCTCAGGGTCTCGGTGGTCCTGAAGGGCCCCGAGCTGAACGGGAAGAAGAACGTCGTCCCGGTCCTCGCCCGGACGGCCCAGGTGCAGGGCGGCCACCCGGACCTGGTCGTGGAGGAGACCGGCTCCCCATCCATCAGCAAGGGCGTCAACGACCAGCGCGGGAAAGACCTCACACTCTCCGAGCGCATCACCCTGCCGGTCACGCTCATCACCCTGCTGATCGTCTTCGGATCGGTGGTCATGGCCGGTGTGCCGCTGTTGCTTGCGCTCTCCTCGATCGCCGCCGCCCTGGGGCTGTCCATGATCGCGTCCCATGTCCTGCCCGATCCCGGTGTCGGGACCAACATGATCCTGCTCATCGGCTTGGCGGTAGGCGTCGACTACACGCTCTTCTACCTCAAGCGCGAACGCGAGGAACGGGCCCGCGCCGGGGGGTGGCCCAGCTCCGAGGCCCTGGTGGAGCTGGCCGCGGCGACTGCGGGCCGGGCCATCGTGGTCTCCGCTCTCGCCGTGGTCGTCTCCACCGCGACCCTGTATCTGGCCACGGACGTCATCTTCTCCTCGCTGGCGACGGGCACGATCCTGGTCGTGGCGGTCGCCATGGTCAGCTCCCTGACCGTACTTCCCGCACTCCTGGTGAAGATCGGCCGGCGGACCGAGCGCCGTGCGGCCGGCAAGGCCGCCCGCCGGGCGAGCCACGGCAGGCCGGTCCGTACGAAGCGCGCGGAGGCCGAGACGGGCCGGGTGTTCGGTGCCCTGCTGAGGCCCGCGCGGAAGCGTCCCGCCATCACGCTGTGCGTGTCGGTGCTGGTCATGTTCGCCCTGGCGGTGCCCGCGCTCGGCCTGAAGCTCGTCGACCCGGGCAAGGACACCTTCTCCCGCGGCATCCCGGCCATGCAGGTCTACGACCGGCTGAACGCGGCCTTCCCGGAGCTCCTGGTCAAGCACGTGGTCGTCGCCCGCTCCACTCCGGACCAAGCGGCCCAGGTGCAGCAGGCTCTGGCGGACCTCGGCCGGCGGGCGCAGGCCGACCCGCTGTTCGCCAGGGACACCGAGCCGAGGGTGCGTACATCGGCCGACGGCAGGATCAGCGTGCTGGAACTGGCCGTCCCGTTCCCCGCACCCTCCGCCGAGGCGGTCGAGTCACTCGACCACATCCGTAAGGACTATCTGCCCGCCACGCTCGGCAAGCTGTCCGGCGTGGAGACGGGGGTGAGCGGTGACGTGGCCCGAGGCCGCGACTACGTGGATCACGAGAACAGCAAGCTGCCGCTGGTCATCGGGTTCCTGCTGCTGGTGACCTTCGTGATGAGCGTGTGGGCGTTCCGCTCGGTGGTCATCGGCCTGATCGGCGTCGTGCTCAATCTGCTGTCCGCCGGGGCTTCGCTCGGCCTACTGGTCGTGTTCTTCCAGGGAACGTGGGCAGAGCACCTGCTGGCATTCGACTCCCTCGGCGCAATCGCGTCCCGGGTACCGCTGTTCCTCTTCGTGATCCTCTTCGGCCTGTCGATGGACTACCAGGTGTTCGTGGTCAGCCGGATCCAGGAGGCCAGGCAGAACGGGATGTCGGCCCGCGAAGCGGTGGTGGACGGCATCAGCCGGTCAGCCAAGGTGGTGACCAGCGCGGCGATCGTGATGGTGACGGTGTTCAGTGCCTTCGTCGCCCTGCACCTCACCGAGATGAAGCAAATGGGATTCTGCCTGGCGGTGGCCGTACTACTGGACGCCGTGGTCATCCGGCTCATGGTCCTGCCGTCGCTGCTGCTGCTCCTCGGCGAGCGGGCATGGTGGCCGCCGCGCCCGGCGCGACGGGCGCAGACCGGTGTCCCTGCCGCCAGCATGCCGCAGAACATAGGCTGACGATCATGATTCAACGGCCGCAGCCCGACGACCGGTTCCGCACCCGAACCCTGCGCCGGTGGTACGCAGTCTCCTGGGTGTTCCTGGGTTTGTGTCCCCCGGTGATCTCCGCGCTGCACCACACCGGAACGACGAGGTACGGGTCGTTGGCGCTGCTGGCCGTGATCGCCCTCTGCTACACGACCGTTGTGGCCTTTCCCCGCAATCCCGTACTGCGCCCCCATACCTTTCTGGGAGTGCTCGTCCTCGGCTTCGGCGCGCTGTCTCTCCTGCGCGGCGACGGCGCGGCACTGTTCATCGTGTCGCTCCCCCACTTCTGGCTCTTCGCCAGGAGCCCGCGGTACTCGATCGCCCTCAGCGGCGCTGCCGCCGCGGCCACCGCGGTCGGCATCATCCGCCATCAGAGCTGGCACGTGGAGGACTTCTCCACCGGCAATATCGTCTTCACCCTCATCGGCTATGCCGCGAGCGTGCTGCTCGGACTGGGGGTCGTCCGGATCGTCGAGCAGAGCGACGAGCGCGCCCGCCGCCTGGGCTCCGAGCTGGAGAACGCCCAGTCCCGCCTGGCCGAGGCGCACAGACTCCAGGGCGCCACGGAGGAGCGCGAGCGGCTCGCGCGGGAGATCCACGACACCCTTGCGCAGGGCTTCGCATCCATCATCGTGCTGGCGGAGGCTGCCCGCTCCAGCCTCGACACCGACCCCGGCAGGAGCGCCCGGCAGCTGTTCTCGATCGAGAACACCGCACGCGAGAACCTCGCCGAGGCGCGGGCGCTCGTCGGCTCCGCCCCGCGGAGCGGTCCCGCCCTCGGCTCGGTGGCCAAGACCTTGCGCCGGACCCTGGACCGGTTCGCCGAGGACACGGGACTCACCGTCACCGCAGATCTGCCGGACGTCGAGTGCGACCAGCCGACCCGGATCGCGCTCCTGCGCTGCACCCAGGAATCCCTGGCCAACGTCCGCAAGCACGCGGCCGCCTCCGCGGTAGAGATCGTCCTAGCGCCGTCTCCGGATGGCGTCGAACTGGAGATAACCGACGACGGCCAGGGCTTCGTGGTCGAGGACTCACACGGCTTCGGACTCAACGGCATGCGCAATCGCCTGGCCGAACTCGGCGGCGAACTCACCGTCACCAGCTCCCTCGGCGACGGCACCCGCGTCCTCGCGGTAATTCCTACGAACAGTCAGGTGTGAAGACATGACAGCTCGGACAGAGACGGACGGGCTCCGCATCATCGTGGTCGACGACCACACGGTCATGCGCGCCGGGGTCGTCGCCCTGCTGGCCTCGGAGCCCACCATCGACATCGTCGGCGAGGGCGGCGACGGCCGCGCGGCCGTCGAACTCGTCGAGCGCCTGAAGCCGGACGTGGCACTGATCGATCTGCGGATGCCGGTCCTCGACGGGGCGAGTGCCACCGCCGAGATCGTCGCCCGCCACCCGGGAACCCGGGTACTGATCCTGACCACGTACGACACCGACGCGGAGATCGAGCGCGCGGTCGAGGCCGGCGCGATCGGCTACCTACTCAAGGACACCACGCGTGACCAGCTCGTCGACGCCATCCGCTCCGCGGCCCGCGGCGAGACCGTCCTGGCCCCGAGGGTCGCGGAGCGACTGGTTGCCCGCATGCGGCAACCAGCTCCGGTGGCCCTGACCACCCGGGAGGTGGATGTGCTGAGCGCGGTCGCCGACGGCCTGTCCAACGTGGAGATCGGCCGACGGCTGGTCATCGCGGAGGCCACGGTGAAGACCCATCTGCTGCGGGTCTTCGCCAAGCTCGACGTCAGAGACCGCACGCACGCGGTGGTCGTGGCCCTCGAACGCGGACTGCTGGACAGGCGTTAGCCCAGGTGACCGGTGATCGGCGCCCTGGCCGGCTCCTGACACTCAGTCCCTCCGCGCCGTCCTCGTCGTCCGAGCCCGGCCACGTCGGGGTCGCGCAAGGGCCGCAGAGGCTGCCGCCAGCCGGGGCGGGGGCGGTGATGCTGTAGCGGCCCAGCACATTGAGATCGCGGTGCTTGAGGCCTTGGCCGGCTTCCAGCTCAGGTACCGGGTCACCTCCCGCAGATGCTCGGTGCGGGTCTGCTTCCGCTCACCGTAGAACCGCAGCTCGCCGATGGGGATCCGCAGCTGCTCGGAGAGCCGGGGCACCGCCGCCACGGGCGCGGACGCGACCCGATCCGGGACGAAGCCGAGCCACGGCAAGGTGCGCAGCTGGACCGCGAGCCCCAGCCGATCCTTGGGACTGCGGCCACGGCCCGGGTCGATGAACCCGACGTCCGCCGGCGTGAGGGTGAAGAACCGGATCAGCTCTTCCTTGTTGATCTCCGGGAAGCCGCGCAGCCGCTCCAGCTCGTCATCCCCGAACACACGCGTCGCCACCGCGCCCACCCCTTGTCCGACCTGTCGTATCAGCGGCTTTACCGCCCTACAGGTGAACGACCCAGGCTCGTCCCAAGACACGACGCACGGTTCCGCTTCGTGAGCAGTCGCACATCACGGCAGCTCAGAAGCGACGAGCGCCATATCCGTTGTTTTTGCGGCCGATGATCCGGCTACCCCCTCTCCGCGGGCCGTCCCGGCCGGGTTCACCGGCCGGGAGGAGGAGCTGGAGGACTTGCTGGCTCGCTTGGACCCGGCAGCCGGGGACGGCGTCCCGGCGACTGGGGAGGCGGTGGTGGTGGCGTCCGTGCTCGGAATGGGCGGCACGGGCAAGACCACACTCGGTCTCGCCGTCGCGCACGAGGCGATCAGGCGGGGCCTGTTCACCGGTGTGCTCTTCCTCGACCTGCACGACTACGACGACACCGCCCTCGACGCCGGGCAGGCCCTGGACACCGCCCTGCGCGACCTCGGCACGAACCCCGAGCAGATCCCGCCCGATGTCGACCAGCGCGCGGCCCTCTACCGCGCCCAGCTGGCCGCGCGTA
The DNA here is from genome assembly GCF_053598215.1 of Kitasatospora sp. NPDC001175. Classification (NCBI taxonomy): domain Bacteria; kingdom Bacillati; phylum Actinomycetota; class Actinomycetes; order Kitasatosporales; family Streptomycetaceae; genus Kitasatospora; species Kitasatospora sp. NPDC001175. The sequence goes on from NZ_JBSFJU010000072.1 coordinate 17,710, forward strand.
CCCGGGCGGGGGAACGCGTCCTGCCGCTGCCTGCACACCCACTTTGCCGGGGAAGCCGTGTCGGATGGTCCGTCCGTGGCAGCCCGGCCGTCGGTCCTGGGAGGGTTGCGCGTTCTCGTCCTGTCGCGGAGTTCTCAGTGGTCACGACGGGCGGAGGCGCGGAGGTGGGCGATGCCCGCGTCGAGGGCGGCTTGCAGGTGGGTGGAGCCGCCCGTGGTCATGAGGATCAGCACGCCGCCCTGGATGCCGGCCAACAGGGATGCGGCCTCTCGCTCGGCGTCCAGGTCGGGGGCGATCTCGCCGCTGCCCTGCATGTGACGGATTCCCGCGGCAAGTTGGTTCTGCCACCGGCGGAGCAGTTCGCCCGCCACGATCCTGGTGGCGTCGCTGGTCCCGCCCAGCTGGTTGAAGGCAGCATGGAGGGGACAGTCGCTGCCCTGCGTGCGGTAGCGGGCGAGGACCTTGTCGCGCCACTGGTCCCAGGCGGCCCAAGAGTTGAGGGAGCCGAGCTCCGGCTGCTGATCGTCGATCACCCGGGCCGCCTCATGGCGGACCACGGCCAGCAGCAGTTCGTCCTTCCCGCCGGGAAAGTAGTGGAAGAGCTGGCTCTTGCTGGTCGCGGTGCGGGCCATGACGTCCTCCAGCCGCACCGCGAATACCCCCTGTTCGCGGATCTGGTCGGCGGCGCCCTCGACGATGCGCTGCCTGGTCGCAGTGCCCTTGCGGGTCAGCGGCATGGATCCTCCCGGTACGAGCTGTCGGGTCCCATTCAAGCGGATCGGGCGCGGCGGGCGGAGCCGACCAGGTGACGGCGGGTCAGGGCAGGAGCAACAGTTTGCCGGTGGTGCGGCGCGACTCGATGTCGGCGTGAGCACGGGCCGCCTCGGCGAGCGGGTAGCGGCCGGTGACGTGCGAGGTGATTCGCCCGTCCAGGACCAGGTCGAACACCTCGCCGGTCCGCTGCAGCAGGGTCTCGCGGGTGGCGACGTGGTGGTGCACCACGGGATAGGTCAGCAGGATGCTGTTGGGCAGGTCGGTGGGCCGTAGCGCCGGTACGCCCATGAAGGGGCCGTAGTACGCGTGCACCCCGTGCGGGCGCAGGGCCAGCTGCGAGGAGCGGAACGTGCCGGTGCCTCCGCCGTCGTAGACGACGTCGGCGCCGCGGCCGCCGGTCAGCTCCCGGATCCGTTCCTCGAAGCCACCGCCGGAGTGGACCAGCACGTGGTCGGCGCCGGCCTCCTTCGCGACGGGGGCCTTCTCCTCGCGGGAGACCAGGCCGATCACCCGGCCGCCGCGCGTCCTGATCATCTGCGTGAGCAGCCTGCCGACGCCGCCCGCCGCCGCGTGCACCACCGCGACGTCGCCCGGGCCGATCGGGTAGGTCTCGGTGCTCAGGTGGCTGGCGGTCAGGCCCTGCATCATCACGGCGGCAGCCGTCTCGTCACCGATGCCGTCGGGAACCTTGACCAGCGAGTGGGCCGGGACGGCCAGCAGCTCCGCGTAGCTGCCCGGGTGGTAGAACCAGGCCACCCGGTCGCCGACCGCGAGGTCGTTGACTCCTTCGCCGAGGGCGGTGACGTATCCCATCCCCTCGGCGCCGAGGATCGCGGGAGCCGCCCAACCCGGGCCGCCCTCAGCGCGGGCTCCGACGTCCATGTAGTTCACGCCGGCGGCGCCCAGCCGCACCAGCGCCTCGCCGGGGTGTGGGATCGGGTCCGGCAACTCGGTCCAGCGCATGACCTCGGGACCACCGTGCTCCTCGATGCGGATCGCATGCATGATGACACCTTCCTGTACGGGTTCGTCACGGGGGGAACGGTCAGCACGCTAGGCAGCTGAAAATGGACCAGCAAGTCCAAAACGGTGCGCGGTCGGCGTCGCTGTCGCAGACCTTGGTCCGGAACAGCTCGCGGTAGAAGGTGAACTTCGCGGCCACCCGGGCCGGGGCCATGCCGAAGCGGTCGACCTCCACCATCAACACCGGCACCCCGGTCTCCGGAGCCTGCCACACGCCGTCCAGGCGCACCTTGCGCTTCCCGCCGGCCAGCAGGAACTCAGTCTCCGTCGACCAGGAGCGCACCGCGCCCGCCCGCCCGCGGCCCCCGGGGCCTGTGGCAGCCGAGCGGGTGCCGGTCCTCACGCCTTGGCGCCACGGCGTGCTCGGCGGCTGCGCGGCGGTGCCGGCGAGCCGGCGGATCGGCCCAGCCGAGCTGTCGGAGAAGCGGTGATACGGTCGCTGCCCGTGACAGAGCCACTTCCCGTGTTCCCGTACCATTCCGATCCGCTGGTTACCGGTGTCGTCCTCCAGCCCGATGCGGAGCGCGGCTGCTGCGAGCAGGTCCGCGGCACTCACCTCGCATATTCAGACGCCACGTGGGCCGACGCGAGAGGCTAGTCGACGAGTCATGACAAATCCGCTGAAGTCCCCTCGCGTGCAGCGGGCAACTCTCTGCACTATCGCCCTGCTTGACCTGTACGGCTGCTACCGAACTGCAGAACTGACACTCGCCGGGCGCTATGCCGATGCCGCGATCTACTGCGCGGCAACGATTGGATTCGCCTATGCCGTTGCCCGCGATTGGAAACGGATCAGCCGCTGACCCGAGAGGGAGCTCCGCGGGCCTTCGCCGATTTTCAGCTTGAGTTGCCCTCCGGGGTGCCCGGTGTCAGCTTGGTGAGGGTGAACAGGCCTGGCTGGGGCTCGGTGAGGATGCCGCGGGTCTCATGCGGGTCGGGGGTGGCGCATGCCAGGTCGGCGGGTCACGCGGTGTCTGTCCAGCCCGCCGGCCTCGCCGGATGAACCGTTGCTCCGGCCACGGTGCGAACGCCCAGACGTACAGGTGGCGGTCCACCAGGCGCAGCAGCGCTTGGGTATTCAGCAGGGCCGCGAAGGCGAACTCGCTGCGGTAGGAATCAGCGGAAGCCCTGTGCGAGCCCAGGTGCCGGTTGAACGTGTGCTGGCGGTCGACGCCGCTGAACACATTTTTCATCGCGTTGACCAGCAGGTAGGCCGCCAGCATCCGCAACTGGGACGCTTCCCTGTAGGTGCTGAGCACCCCGGCGATCATCTTGTGGCTGCCGGTGTTCGGGCTGCTCGGGAATGCATCTTGAGGGAAGTAGCTGCGCAGCCAGGCGTGGCCGTGGGCGCGCATGACGGTGTCCAGGACGTTGGCCAGCAGCGCCTGCGCCGGTGCGTCGTGGCCGTCGCGGATGCAGGCGGCGGCCTGGAGCGTGAGTGCCCGCAGGTCGAGCAGGTCGGGGTGGTCGACCTCTTCCAGGCTGGCTTCGACGTCCTCCACCACCTCCAGGCGGTGCTCGATCAGGTAGCGCCGTCGGTACGCCGCGCGGGGCAGGGACAGGAGCTCCTTCACGATCCCCGCGCGCGGAGCCCAGGCCAGGCAGGCTCCGTCCTTGGCGGTGATGCGCAGCAACCACATCCACAACCTGGCCTCAACGTCGCGCAGGTTGTCCGGCGACCACTCTTTGAACAACCCACTGAACGTGTCGAACTTGGCGAACAGATCCTCGGTGAAGACACGGCCGATACTGTCGGCGATCTGTTGCAGCGACGACTGGAACGAGGTCGCCTGCAAGGCGAGGGCGTTCAGTGGTGGGAGGTACGACGACACCCAGCTGCTCTCGACCGGCAGCACCGAGTCGAGGATGCTCAGCTGCGGCTGGAACGCGGCGGAGGCAGCCCGCACGCCTTCGAGGACCGAGTTCTGCTGGACAGCGGCCACCACATCCAGCACGCCCTGGGACCACACTGGTGGACCGGTGATCGCGGCGATCTGCTCGGGGCTCAAGAACGTCAGCGGCTTGACGGCGGCGGAGGCCGCCAGCATCGAGTCAACGATCGGCCGCTGCCAGGCTGCATTTGCCCCCACCACATCCAGCACGCCCTTCGACCACACCGGCGGGCCCGTGATCGCGGCGATCTGCGAGGAGTCGATGATGTGCGGCTTCACAGCGGCGTCCATCGTCGCCGCGATCAGCGAGTTGTTCCGAGCCGTGATCGCCGACATCGCGTCGATCACGGGCTGGTTCAGCATGCGGTTGATGTCAGCCAGCTGTGCGCGCAAGGGCCCCAGTGGGTCGTAGTCTCGAAGAAGCGAGTCGGTGAACGGCCACCCGCCGCTGGTCGCCGCGGCTTCGTCCTCGCCTTCATCGCCGTCCCACACTTCGTCTTCTTCGCTGTCCTGCTGTTCCGGGTCGTCCATGGGCACCAGCAATCCGCGTCCCACCGACACCAGTACGGGATTTTTCAGACCCCACCAGACCGAACCAGACGGCGCCAGTCCGCCGCTGCAGCCCGGCCGACGCCGGCGGCCCGGGCAATACGGGTCAGGGTCGCGGTCGGCTCGGGCCGGAGGACTCGTCAGGCACAGGCCTCCTGGGCTGGTGGCCGGGAACGGAACGACCCGTTCCCAGCCGAGGCGATGGTGGTCAGGCGGTGCCTGCCCGGTTGGGCGGGGAGGTCCGGGCCAGAGGTGCGGTTGTTAGGCTGCGGCGATGATCCTTCCGACCCTCGAAGAAGTACGCGCGCTGCACGAAAGGCACGCACCGACGCACGAGGCACTGGACCTGGTGCTCACCCACTGCGAGATCGTCTGCGACATCGCCGAGCAGCTGCTGGCCCGCGCCGCCCTCCCACTCGACGCCGAACTGGTACGGGTCGGGGCGCTGCTCCACGATATCGGGGTCTACCGGCTCTACGACCACGCCGGCCGACTCGACCACCGCAGCTACATCCGCCACGGGGTGCTCGGCCACGAGATCCTGCGCGAAGAGGGATACCCGCAACGCCTGCGCCGGTTCTGCAGTTGCCACACCGGCGTCGGCCTCACCCGGCACGACATCCGCGAACAGGGACTGGTCATACCCGAGGCCGACTACCTCGCTGAGACCGCCGAAGAGCAACTCGTGATGTACGCGGACAAGTTCCACAGCAAGACCACGCCGCCGACCTTCCTCACCGCCGACTCCTACGCCGGGTACGTGACACGATTCGGCGCGGCCAAGGTTGAGGCCTTCGCCCTGCTGCGCGCCCGGTTCGGAGAACCCGACCTGACGTCCGTGCGGGAACGGTACGGCCACTCGCAGGCCTGAGGGCTGCGGGTCGTCCCGGGGCGTGTCAGCGATCGCGTGTAAGTGCCTTGGGGTTATTGGATGCTGAGCCGTCGTGATGTCAGACGCTGAGGGGCCTTCGGTGGTTGGTGTCGCGTTGGGCGGCCCGCCGGACCCCGAAGTCGAGCAGCCTCAGCCCGGGGACGCCCGAGATCCGGGAGCCCCGATGCAGCAGGGGCAGGAGGCGGGAGGCCACTCGGCAGGCGGTGTTGGTGCGGACCTCGAGGAGGTTCTCGTGGAAACGGATCCAACTCAGGTAGCTGGCGATGCTCGCCATCGCTGGCTTCGTCGGGTGCTCCCACGGATGGGGGGTGCTCGCGACTGGTCAGCAGGCAGGTGAGTAGGGCGGCCTGGAAGAGCTGCTGGGGAGGTGCCGCGTGGTCGAGATCCGGAAAGCCCGTTGCGCTTCGCGGAATCTTGTCATGCGGGATGCCCAGCAGTGAACTGACAGTACGCAGGCGTAACGTGTCGTGGCCGTGGGGCACCGTGGGTCTCCTTCTAGCGGCGCGCGCTGCCCGAACAGCTTCCCGGGCAGCTGCTTGCGGGCAAGCCGCTGATAACCGACCGGCGTGAGCGCCACTCGCACAGGAATCGGTGCTCATCGGTCGGCTTACCGGCGTCGCCGGCGCCCCCCGCTCGGCTCGGGCTCCGTGGGGAACGGCAGTCGCAGCTTTCGAACCAGCGGTGCCACCGAGTCGGCGGCGCCGAACGGGCGCGCCAGCAGGAAGAGCGAGGCCAGCACCGCCACCGAGCCGAGACCCAGCCCGATCCCGTTGCCAAGCGTCGAGACCACCACGTTCCCGCTGATCGCTCCGCTGACCGCGTTGGCCAGGAAGTGGCCCACCAGCGCACCTGGCAGGCAGGCCAGCACCAGACCCAGGTGCAGCCCGAAGACCCGGCGCCCGTCAAGTCCGCTCCGCAGCGGATGCCGCAGCGCTGCCCGCAGCACCTCGACACGTCGCTCCGGGTCCTCCGGGGCGGCGGGCAGCGAGCGCAGCCGCTTGCCCAGGGCGAAGCCTGTGATCACCATGTTGATGATGCAGGCGACGCTCTGTGCGCCGGCCATGCCGACGATGACCCAGCGCGGGCTGAGGCTCACGTAGGCCAGGTAGGAGAGCAGCACGTTGGCGCCCGAGGAGACCACGGTCAGCCAGAACGGGCTGCGTGCGTCGCCCATCGCGTAGAAGCCGCGGGCCAGCGCGTACTGCGCGCAGAAGAACGGGATGCCGATGGCGAAGGCGAGCAGCGCCCCCGAGATTACCGCCAGGCCCAGCTTGGTCTGGTGGCCGTAGCCGTAGGCGAGGTGGGTGATCTGGTCGGAGAAGGCGATGAAGAGCACCGTGGCCGTGATGATCATGGCGGCCGAGTTGCGAAGCACCCGGGCCAGGCCGGTGCCGATCTTCTCCAGGTTGCCCGAGGCGGCGGCTCGGGACATCTGTGGCATGATCGCGGTCACCATCGAGATGGTGATCACGCCCTGCGGCACCAGGAAGAGCGTGCTGGCGTAGGTGTACGAGGCGTTGCCGATGCCAACCATCTTGAGCTTCGTGCCCATCTGGTCCACGGCGGTGGTCAATGCGGTGATCTCGGTGAACGCCACCTGGGTGACGATCACCAGCAGCAACGCCCAGGTGGCGGCGCGGATCGGTGCGCCGAGTCCGGCGCCGCGCCAGTCGAACCGTGGTGTCCAACGGAACTTGACGGCCCTCAGTGAGGGAAGCAGTCCCAGCGCCTGGACCACCACGCCGAGCGTCGTTCCAAGCCCCAGCAGCCAGGTCTGCCCGGCGGTGACCTTGCTGGTCTCCGCGGCCTGGCCGCCGATCGCGATGTAGAGGCCGAAGACCGCGCACGCCACCACGTTGTTGAGCACTGGTGTCCACATCATGGCGCCGAACTTGCCACGCGCGTTGAGTACCTGGCCGAGCAGCGTGAAGAGCCCGTAGAAGAAGATCTCGGGCAGGCAGAACCGGGCCAGCGTGACGGTCAGGTCGCGGTCCGACCCGGTCCAGTCGGAGGCGTAGATGTTCACCAGCCAGGGAGCGATGAGTACCGAGATGACGGTGAGTATGCCCAGCGCGGCCGTGCACAGGGTCAGCAGACGGTCGGTGTAGGCGACACCGCCGTCCGGGTCGTTCTTGGCCGCCTTGACCAGCTCAGGCACGAAGATCGACTGGAGTGCGCCACCGATCAGCATGGTGAACACGATGTTGGGCAGCGTGTTGGCCACGTTGAAAGCGCTGCCGAGTATGCCGGGGCCGAGCGCGGCGACCAGCATCGCGGTGCGCACGAAGCCAAGCCCGCGCGAGGCCAGCGTGCCGACCGCCATGAGCAGCCCGTTCCGCCCGGCCACCGCCTCCTCGGACTGCTCCGATTTGGCGGCCGGCTCGGCGCCATCCCGCTGCTGCGGCAGGCCGGGGGCGGCCGGGGGCGCCTGGAGGTACGGGTCCTGGGCGCCGATGCCGCGCAGCGTCATAGTTGGCGGGTCATTGAAGGTGTGCGGCAGTCCGTAGTCAAGGGGTAGCTGGTAGGGCTCGGAGACGTGGAACTCCTGTGCGTGCTGCGGCCCCGGGTATGGCTGGTACTGCTGGAGCTGTTGCTCCTGCTGCGGCCACTGCTGCTGGTAGGCGTTGGGGCCCTGGTACGGCCCCGAGTACTGCTCCGACGCCGCTTGGTGCTGCGGGTAGGCCTGCTGCGGCGGGTATCCGTGGTCCGGCTGCTCGTAGCCGTACGGCTGGAAGGGCGGGCCGTGCGGGTCCGGTTGTCCATACGTCAGCGTCGCCGGTTGCGGCTGTGCCGCCCCGTACGACTCGGGTGGACCGTACGAACCGTACGGCTCGCCTGCCGTGTGCGTGGTCATCGGACTCCGTAGCTTGGTTGTCTGCTCAGGTGCTGCTGCGGGGTTAACGGGTGCCCCGAACGCGGCCTCGACTGGTGAGCTGGCGTATTCGGGCGTATCTCCTCCACCCCTCGTCATGAGTCACACCACGTCAGGCCGTGGACTGGCCGATGACGTGGTACTCCTCGGAGGGCATCGAGTCCCACTCAGTATTCGCGCCGTCGCGCGTCACCATGAACAACGGACGCGATCGGAGAACCTGCCCGACCAGTTGCCCACGCATGACGACCCCGGGATCATCCGGTCCTGCGTAGCCCTCGGGCGTGTAGCGAAAGTGCACGTCCATTGCCTCGGCATGCGCGATTGCGTCGCTCTCCAGCTCCGACAGGTCTCTCCCGACCAGCGGGAGTCCGTCGTACGCGACCTGGGGACCGTGCACGGCGTCGGCAGCGATGCAGAACAGCCCCACAACTTGGCTCACATAGGCCGTGACGGCAGGCGGAGAAGGAGCCACCCCGCGACGGTGGACCTCGACCTTCCAAGTCGGCGAGAAGATCGCGTGGTCCCGTGCACAATCGCTGACCTTCGTCTGGCCGAGTATCTCAGCCGCCTCGACCACTTCGTCGACAGTCATACCGAACCGGAGCGGTCCGACGCCGACAGTCGGCGAATAGGACCAATCGTCCCGTTCGGCGACTCCGGTCTTGAACGCCATAGTTGCTCCTCTAGAGACACCTGAGACTTGCCGCCGCCCATCATGCCAATCGCCGACCAGCAGACTGCCGGGTGCCGCCGAGCTCGCGCAGACCACTCAGCGCGAGCCCCATCTGAACACGGCGGCGAATACGCGACACCTGAACATGCGAGCTCCTTCGTCCACGTCACCGACGCGGCAGGCGCCGCGCTGGTCGCACTCGACTGGCCGGGCGGACCGATCAAAATCGTCGACGACGAGCCCGCTCCCACCCACGAGTGGCTTCCGGCCTTGGCCGAAGCCCTCGGCGCGCCCGCACCAGCCCGATGGCAGGTCGGCAGCCCTCGCTGACCACACACGGTCACAACAGACTGGACCCCACACGGAAATGGTGACAGTTGAATAGGCGAGCTCACCAACAGCCCCGGAGATCGCCAGGACCCATTCAGCAAGGTTTGATACCCAGGTTCACCAGTACTGCGCCGGGCCAGGCCCTGTGCTGTCGACGGTAGCCGCCCCGGCCGCCTCCGTGGGGCCGCACCCGGTAACCCGGCGCCGGGTGCGGCTGGCGCTGGCCTCTCAACTGCCGCCCTGCCAGATCTCAAGGACGACTCCGTACAGGCGGGCGGACCCTTCCTCTCGGGCCGGGTCGCTCTCGTCGTCCATCACGTGGGATCGCGCGGAGGGCGGCCACCGGCATTCGACCTGGAGCGGTACAAGAACCGGAACACCGTCGAACGGGCCATCAACAAGCTCAAGCACGCCAGAGCAGTCGCAACCCGATACGACAAACGCGGATACGTCTACCTCGGAACCGTCACCGCAGCCGCCCTCGTCATCTGGCTCCGCACATGATCGACCGGACAAGTCCTAGCCGCCGTGGCCCGGCGTGGGAGCTCCCGGCCGGGTGCGGGCGGCAGCCCGATCCGAGCCAGGTCGGTGCGTTCGGCGTCGGGCGCATCGAGGGACTTCGCGTGCTTGGCCGCATCGACGGAACCGGGTCCGTGGATGGTGAGTTCGAAGTCCTGGTGCGCCTTGGCGTCCGGCGCGAACGGCAGGTGGATCCGCCCGTCCGCGACCAGACGGCGCACTTCGGCCCGGCTCAGGCCGAGACCGAGCTGGAGCAGCCGCTCCACCCGGACCGGCGCGGGCAGCTCGAAGCGCACCTGCACCGAGAGCGGGTTCGGGTCGTCGAGCGCGTACAGCGGCATGCGGGTCTCCAGCTCCCACGTCCCGGTCCAGTCGAGCCGGTACCGGTTCTTCGCTGCGAGCGACACGCTCATCACCAACTCCCGTACCGCTGCCGGATCGTTGATCTCGTACGCCACCAGCCGGGCCGGCTCCAGCGTCGAGACGTGGACGCGCTCGTGGACGGGCACCTTCGAGGTCCGGTCGCACGTCGCGCAGCTCAGCAGCAGCCAGACGTCGAGCAGCTTGCCGTTCGCGTTGACGCGGATCTTCCCCGAGGCGCGGTGCCGCATGCCGGGGCAGTCCGGGCAGGACCGGACGACGGTGGGCAGGGCGGACTGACGCACGGCCCACAGGGCCTTGCGGTTGGTATTCATGTGTGTTGGGTGCTTTCAGGACTCAGCGGGAGGGCATGCCGAACTCACTCGGCGGCTCCCGCTCTCTGACGGATGCTCACGAGGGGCGCGACCCATCGCCCCGGGGCCGGGTCGTCAGGCTCCGAGGTCGATCGCGCGACAGGTACGTACTACGTGGCGGTCATCAAAAGTCCATGCGGGAGATCATGATCGAGACGGCGGCCCGCGGCAACCGAATTTCCCCGTGCCCTCGGCCAGCGGTCGCGCGCAGCCCCGCCCACTTCCCGCACCACCTCCACCAGGCGGGCGACGAGGCCCTGCCACGGTGTCTCGTCCTGGTGTTTTCCCCGCCCAGCCCCCTTTGGTGCAAGGGCTGGTGGCGGATCGGCACGGGCTCCGGCCGCATGCTGGTGGGCGCGGACGATGGTGGAGTCGACGGCGATGTTCCAGTCGATGTCGCCGGCCGCGTCCGCTTCGGCGACCCACACCCACCACCCCGCTCGAACACCCCCGCCGTCCGGCGGGCGGCACCCCCAGCCGCCAGACACCGTTCGGACCCGGTCGAATTCCCCGAACCCGCCCTACGGCGACGGCCCTTCTGACATGCTCACCCAGGCGACACCGGGCCACGCGCAACCGGGGTCCTCACACACAGTCAGCCAGGTAGTCAGGACGGTAGCATTGCAGTACACGATCAGTGCGGCGGCGTTTCTCGCGATCATCATCCTCGTCCGGCTCCGGCGCCCCACCCACTCCCGAAGCCGCGTCGACGAGGCCTTCACCGTGTTCAGCAGCGTCACCTTCGGCGTCCTCATCGCAGCCACCCCCTGGGGCCACGCGATCGTCCAGTTCGTCAGCGCCATCCTCAAGGCCATCCGCTGACACCCCGCTCAGGCGCCGGCGACCATCCGGCTGCGTGATAGCTAGGACCATGTCCAGATCCCGGGTCGCTGAGCGCTTCCTGGACGGCCGTAGGCCAAAGACGGTGGTCTATACGCGCGAAGCGATCGGCAGGGCCGTCGGCGACAACGGGGTCAGCTCCAGGGCGGCTTGCCCATTCCTTCCGCCCACAGGGCGAGTGCCCGCTGGTCGACGGCGCGGATGCCGACCTGCTGGCAGAACGCCGTGGCGGCCTTGGTGAACGAGCTGGTCGTCACCACCGCCGCCAGATCGCAGCGGTGGACGTCGCGATAGGTGCCGTTGACCTTCTGCACGTCCTGGGAGCCGACGAAGGTCCGCGGCCCATAGCGCTTGGCCTGGATCAGAATCCGCTGCCCGGCGGGAGTGGTGGCCAGCACATCCGCCGCCAGGTCGCCAGCCCCGCCGACCACCGCCACCTTCGTGCATCCGTCTCTGCGGCACAGGTCCGCCAGCGCCTGCTCGAACGCCTTCGGAGACATGGCCAGGAACGGTCCAATGTGTCGCAGCTGCGCTGCGCGCGCTTCGAACGCGCGCCGGTCGGCGGCCACCCGGCGATAGACGACGGTCACAACCGCGATCAGGGCGGCGGCCAGGAGGCCGAGGACGACGAGCAGGTGGTGGGCCAGCCAGGTCAGCACAACCACCACCAGGACGAGCACGGCGACGGCGCTCCCGAAGAGCACTACGGCGTTGTCGCGGGCCTGCCGGGCCCGGCGGGCAGCGGTTCGGCGTCGTCGTGCTGGCCTGCGCGCCACGGTGTCCCCCTCGAACCACGGTGTGCCCGCGATCGTAGAAGCGCCCGCAACCAGTCGCCGGTGAACCGGGCGAACTCCACCACCCGCCGCTCCGAGTTGACCGGATCACGATGGTCGGCGGCCGAACCACGTTCGCCCCCAAAGGTTCTGCACCGGGACCTGTTGAAGCAAGGGCGGGTTCGTCCTACAGAAGGGCGCGCAGTTCGGCGGCGAGGTGTCCGGGGTGGGCGAGGGGGGCGGAGAGGTCGAGGTCGACGCTGTTTGCGTAGTGGACGGTGCCGTCGGGCTGGGGTTCGCCGTCGTTGAGTGCCAGCAGGTACCAGCGGGAGTCGCCTCGGGCGAACACCCACGGTTCCCCGTCCCTGTCCAGGTCGATGCTGCAGCTGCAGCCGCAGCCGTTCTCGTCGTCGCCCTGCTCGCTGGGCCCGTGGCGCTGGTTGAGCTTCGCACCCAGGATGTCGGCGACTGCGGCGATGGTGTCGTGCGAGCTGGAGGGCAGGGTGAGGTTGGACGGCAGCGCCGCCAGTTCGCCGACCGCGTCGGCGGTGTGGGAGGGCGCCACGGACAGCATGTCGTCGGCGGCGGCCTTGATGAGGTCGTGGGCGCGGTCCGCGGGCGCACAGTCGCGTCGGCCCTCGATCTGCGCGAGGACCGAGCGCAGGCGCTGGAGGGCGACGCCGGCGGCGTCGACCTGGGCGAACAGCGCGGCGGCGAGGACGGCTGCCTGTTCCGGGGCGTAGAGGGCCCACTCGTGGTCGAGGGCGTCCACCGCAGCCCGGGTCGCCTCGGCTCCGGTGATGGCCAGCGAGATCGCGTCGTCCGGGTCCCGGGTCTGACCGCCCGCGTAATAGCGGACTTCCTCTACGAGATCGCCAAGGACGGTCCGGGGCGTTCGCTCCTCGTAGCCCTGCCAGAAACGGGGCCACGGGATGTTGCCGCTCATATGCTCTCCTCAAGCTCCAGGCCCTGAAGGTCTAGTGCTGCTCCGCGGAAGTTCGTGGAGGGGTGTTGATCAGATGGCCAGTCCACTGAGGTAGAGGCCGCCCGCGCAGTCGAGGGCTTCTTCTGGGGAGCCGGCTGGCAGTCCGCTGGGCAGGAAGTTGTCGCGGTAGCTGTCGCTGCTGGCCAGGTAAAGGGCAAAGCCCCAGGTGTGCAGCACGCCAGTGAAGCGTAGGCGGCACAGCGGCAGGCTTTGCCCGCCGGGCAACTCGGCGGCGACGTAGGCGAATCCGGCGCGGAAGCGGACCGCGATGGCGTCCACATGTGGCCAGCGTTCACGGGCGTGGCGGTTCAGGCGCTGGCGCAGGTGGTGCTGCATCGATTCCGGCGGGTTCTTCGGCACAGGCCCATCCTGCCGGGTACGGCGGCGACCCGCCATGATCGTTGGCCGTGCGTGGTGGGCGACGGGCGGGGACGGCGGTTGCGGTGGTGCTGGAGGCAAAGGCCCGCGAACGGCTGGTGCGGACGGTGGCTTCGGCGAAGTCTGAGGTGCGGGCGGTGCTGCGGGCCCGGATCGTGCTCGCGGCGGCGGACGGGCTTGCTAACGGCGCGATCGCCCGGGAGTTGGACCAGCGTGAACACGGTGCGCAAGTGGCGGGGGCGGTTCGCCGCCCTGGGCCCGGGCGGCCTGCGGGACGCCGAACGCTCGGGCCGGCCGCGGGCCTACGGGCCCGAGGTTCGGGTGGCGATCGTGGCCACCGCCACGAGCGCGCCGCCCCATCCGGAGTCGACCTGGTCGCACCGGGCCATCGCCCAGCGGGTGGCCGGCACGTGCTTCGCGCCGGTCTCCGCCTCCCAGGTTGGCCGGATCCTGGCCGGTCTGGACCTGAAGCCGCACAAGGTCCGTGGCTGGCTGACCCGGCGGGACACCCCGACTTCTGGCAGCGGGCCGCCGAGGTGTGCGCTCTCTACCTGGATCCGCCCGAGGGGGCGGTGGTGCTCTCGATCGACGAGAAGACCGCGATCGCCGCCCGCTCGCGCCGTCATCCCGGGCGTCCCGCGCGTCCCGGCGAGCCGGTTAGGCAGGAGTTCGAGTACCGGCGCCACGGCACGGTTTCCCTCGTGACCGCTCTCGACGTTCGCACCGGTGAGGTTCTCACCGAGGTGATCGCCCGAAACGACGCGGTGACCTTCACCGCGTTCCTAGACCAACTCGACCGGGCGATCGCGCCGGGCAGGGAGATCCACGTCGTGCTCGACAACGGTTCCTCCCACACTGCCAAACACACCAAGGCGTGGCTGGCGGCCCACCCGCGCTGGCACGTCCGATGGACCCCGCCGCACGCCTCGTGGCTCAACCAGGTCGAGTTGTTCTTCTCCGCCCTGACGCGCAGGGTCGTGCGACACGGCGACTTCTCCAGCCGCGACGACCTGATCGAGAAACTGGATGCCTACGTGATCGGGCACAACGAGACCGCCAAGCCCTACCGGTGGACCTATGAGGGCACCCCACTCAAGGCCGCCTGATCAACACCCCTCCACGAACTTCCGCGGAGCAGCACTAGATCGTCGTCCACAGGGCAATCACGGTCCCGCCCGCCCTGCGGGTGCGGGCGGGATCTTCAGGCGCCCTGAGGGGCACTCAGGGCTTTTCTCGGACCTGTTCAACGATCAGGTCATGTCGCGAGTCATGTCGACGAAGCGGGAGTAGTGGCCCTGGAACGCCAGGGTGGCGGTGAAGGTGCTGCCCATGCGGTTCTTGGCGACGATGGCGTCGGCTTCGCCGGCTCGGGGGGATTCCTTCTCGTAGTAGTCGGGTCGGTGGAGCAGGATGATCCCGGATGACATTCCCCTCGTAGCGTGGAGTTGTGACCAGAGGGGAAGTTGAGGGTCATGGCGGGGAGAGGCGCTCGTACGACGCGGAGTTCCGCGCGGGGGCGGTACGGATCGTGGCGGAGACCGGGAAGTCGGCCGCGGAGGTCGCGCAGGACCTAGGGGTGCAGCCGGGATCGGCGACACCTTCGCCTGGCTCTGCCTGACCGCCCTCGTCACACTTGCCGTGACCACCCTGACCCGCCTGCGGCGCCCCACCCCCACCATAACCGGCCCCGGAACCGACCGGTCCGCCGCCCGAGGGCCGTACACCCGGTCCCGCGCACGGTGAGGCCGCCGTCCACCATTAGCGACCCCGCCCGGCACAGGCGGTGAACAGCACCGGCACGGACACCACGGACGCCGCAGCTGTCAATCCCCTGTAATCGTGGAGTCTTCCGCTGTGCGGCCTTGGCCCCCTGATGGGCCTCGGTCGTGCCTTGTTGATGATCCGTTCGAACTCCATGGGCGGTGAGTCGTTGGCCACGCTGTGCCGACGGCGGGTGTTGTAGAAGTCCGTGATCCAGGTCGCGATCTTCAGATGTCCAGCGCCGACCCGACACGCCCCATGGACTGGACGACGCCGAGCCGATCGCACAGGTCGTTGTAGGCCTCGCTGCTGTATTCCCCAGGTTCAACCCGTCGTTGCAACAACACCGTCCTGTTGGATCAACAGTAGCTGCTCGTTGAAGACTTCGGCGGGTGTCCTCCACCCCAGGGTC